>JANQUM010000167.1:0-126 GCA_030731175.1 Spirosomataceae bacterium | reverse complement strand
GATGGTAAACTGGATTGCGGATAATAATTCTGATAAATTTATGGTCGTGACATCGCCCACAGAAACGCAAGCTGCCAAAGCAGCGGGAAAAATTGCGTTACCGATGGGCATGGAAAACGGTTCGCC
>JANQUM010000166.1 GCA_030731175.1 Spirosomataceae bacterium | reverse complement strand
TTTCCGCTGTGGTAAATAATCGGTTCATGATTCTTTTAAGTTTGTTGTTGGGCAGGGGTGGGTCAATTCCGATAGCTTTAGTTGGGTGAACAGCTACAACCACAAACGCTTTTGAGTGCGTTAAGGACATTTCCCATTTTACGTTTTTTAGATGTGGTTTTCCGTGCGAGTCCTTTCTAATTCCTTGAAAATCAATGGATAAATATTCGCATATTTTACCCGTAATTAACCTTCCAACCAAAAACTCGGTTTGTAGATGGCTGACGTTAATTTGCGTAAAGACGGGATCCTCTTTTATTCTATCGGGTAATTGTTGCAGCAGTGTTTCATTGCTTTCTTCAATCTCCCAAACCAATACAGAAACCCCGTTGTTGTAAGTTTTGAACAGTCGTTCGGGCATAAAAGTCAGTTATACGTGAAATTCATCGCTAAGTTAATGAAGAAATTCAAAGTTGAAAAAGTTGATTCTTTTACTGGTCATCAAGATTGCGTGTATTCGCTCGCAAAATCTCCGCTTGAAGGTCGATTTTTCTCCGCTTCGGGTGACGGAACGGTGGTTGAATGGAAACAAGATGTTCCTGATTTAGGAACGCCCATTGTGAAAGTGCATAATTCAATTTATGCCATTGAATTACACGACGCAACAGGCCACTTGTGGGTTGGGCACAATTTTGAGGGAATCCACGTGGTTGACCCGGTAGATAAAAAGTCGCTGAAATCAATTCGATTAAATAAATCGACAATTTTCGACATTAAATTTGTAGAAAATCTGGCTTTGATTGCCGGCGGCGACGGGGTACTTTCTATTATTGATGTTGACGAATTTGCCTTCAAAAAGCACCTGAAAGCATCCGATAAAAGTGTTCGGTCAATTGACGTAAACGCAAAAACCCGCGAAATAGCGGCGGCTTACAGCGACCACAAAATCCGTATTTTTTCGTTGGATAATTTTCAGTTGAAAGCCACTTTAGTAGGTCACGACAACTCCGTTTTTTCTGTGAAATACGTAAATGATGGAAGGTTGCTTGTTTCGGGAAGTCGGGATGCAAAACTAATTGCTTGGGATGTGGCAGATTCCTACACAAAATCAAACGAAGTAAATGCTCATCTTTTCGCTATAAATGACATCGTTGTGAACCCCAAAGGTGATTTATTGGCGACTTGCAGCATGGATAAATCCATAAAAATTTGGGATGCTGAAACGCTCAAATTACTAAAAGTTATTGACCGGGGAAGGCACGCCGGACACGGAACTTCCATAAATAAATTACTATGGACAGATTTCAATGATCAACTGCTCTCTTGCAGTGATGATCGCACAATTTCGGCGTGGACGATTGAAAAAATTGAACCTACTTCAACCTTTTCTCAAACCTAAAAAAAGCGTACCCGCAAAAACTGCTAACACCGGTCATAACGTGCCAAAGTGAATGACCTTGGAAAATAGAATTAGGGTCACAGCCAATTTTGTCAACGTCTAATTGCCTTACTTTCAAAGCCGCAATTATCAGTACAAAACTTGCAATTGCAAGTAAAAGCGAACGCTGTTTTCTGAATTGAAAATAATTGATAATTGTCAATAGCCAAATGCACAAAATAAATGCAGGTAATAAAAGGCTGCTCGAAACCCGCAGATGAATTTCGTAAAAAGCAACGATAATTAGCACCAATCCTGCTATTACCATTTTCTTCGATTTTTCGGATAATTTAACTTTATGAAAAACGCTGTAAAGCCCAATTGCAAGCGTCACGATGCTAAGGCTGTAAGTGCCGTTCATGTCAACTCGTTGGCCAGCCCATGTTAACGAAGCATGAAAAAATGCACTTCCGAAGCTCAAATAAATAAAACAAACGCCGAGTAGGATGGAAAGATAGGAGAAACTTACAAGCCTATTTTGAGAATCATCTGCGTTAAAGTTTGATTTAGAAAATAACATGATGACCATTCCTAAAAAGAAGTAAATTAGGTTGGAGTACGTATTTATTTTCTGGTGAAAAAGTGCCTCTGGATTATTAAATTCGCAATATTCTACCGTTAAAGCCGATTTGCTGAGCTCCATGCCGTTCCATAAGTTTGGACTTAAAGTGTTATTTAAAACGGTGAAAATGATGAACACACCAAGTGTGGCGGCGGCAGAAAATAGCAGAATTTTTTTCGGAGAATTTGTAAATCGGGACATAAAAAACTGAGGGAAGCGTTTAAATTTTACTTTTTCGATTAGGTGTAGTTCATGTCTGAAGCTGCGTAAATCTATACCGCAAGATAAAAAGAGTACGATAAATTGCCCGAAATTGCTGTTTTTTATAAAAAAAGTGCGTTACTTTTGACAATTAGACCTTTGTGTGCTGATACGATACTGAAAAAAATACCTCTACGCCTAAAAATAGATATGAAAATTACGCCACTCGAACTACGCCAATTTGAATTTGAGAAAACTTTCCGCGGATACAGCATCGAGGAAGTTGATATGTTTATCAATAACCTCGCTCAAGAGTGGGAAAGGGTATTGACAGAAACTAAAATGATGCGGATGCAGCTTGAACTGGCTGAAAAAGAGGCGGCAAAGCTCCGGGAAATTGAAATGACCCTTTTCAAAACCCTGAAAACTGCCGAAGATACTAGTACCATGATAACCGAACAGGCTAATCAGCAAGCGGCAAAAAATCTCTCTGAGGCGAGTGTTATTGCCGAGCAGCAGGTAGCAGATGCTCAAATGCAAGCCAATAAGTATTTGGCAGAAGCTAAAATGCAGGCGGAGCAAATACTCTCGAATGCCCGTTTGAATGCTAACGCAATGATGCAGCAAGCAGATGAGCAATCGAGATACGTGAAAGAAGACGTGTTGAGTGATGTTCGGGCAATAGAAAATGATTTCAATTCGCTTGTAAATTATAAAGAACAATTACTCGCTCAAATGCGGGGTTTTGCTACCGCTACAGTTGAACACGTAGAACGTTTCGAAGGTAAATTTGATATTCAGGCAATTGAAAGTAAAATTCAAAAGGCCAATGAATTAGTTGCAGTAAGGCCAACTGAGGAAGAAAATAATATAACAGAAGAAGTTACCGAAATTGATGATGTTTTAGTAGAAATGTCGGTTGAAGAAGAGACAACTGAAGAAATAGAAATTGAGGAAGAAGTACTTGGTAATAAAGTGCTTACGGAAGAAGAAGTGGATGAGGTTGTAGAAACTTTTGACGAAGATACTGCCACGCAAAAGAGTGATTTTGTTGAGAATATTGATGAAGAAACCATCGAAGATGAAATTATCCTTGAGGATGATTTGGTCGTGGAAACCGAGGAAATTGAAGTAGAAGAAACCGCTGAAGTAGAGGAGGAAGTTCAAGAAGAAGATCCTGAAGCTTTTGAGGTAAAAGCACAAGTTGAAGTTTCAGAAATCGAGGATGAAAGAGTAACTGATACAGAAGAAGTCGAGGAAAATTACGAAGACGAAGTAGTAGAAGCATACGAGGAAGCCTTTGAAGATAAATATGAAGAAGTAGAAGACGAAAAACCTGATGTCAGCATCATTAATTCAATAAAGGAAAAAATTGCTATTAAAACTTTTGCTGATCCAAAAGAAGAAGAAGAGAAACTTGCCTCTGTAATACCTTCATCCATAAATAAATTAGTTGAGCAGGAAGTTGAGTTTACCATCGCTTCTGGCGATGACCTTACTCGTATTGAAGGCATCGGGCCTAAAGTGCAAGATATACTGAAAGACGTTGGAATTAAGACGTTCCGAGATATTGCTACTACCCCGCTTTATAAAATAAAAGAGCACCTGCAAAACGCTGGTCCGACTTTCAATATGATTGATGCTTCGACCTGGACGGAGCAAGCGTTACTCGCAGCCGAAGGGCGATGGGATGAACTTGAACTTCGTCAGGAGGAATTGATTGGTGGGCGAGAAGTTGAGCAAAAACAAGAGCCACAAAAGGTCATTGCTGAAGCACAACGAGAACCCGCCGTTTCACGTTTTTTTGAAAAGCCACAGCCAGTAGTTGAAGAGTCTGAATCAACAGTAGAAGCCGAAATTCCTGCGGTAAAAGCGGTGGAGAACAACCTTGATAATATTACCGAGGAAATGCTTGAAAAGGTGAACAAGGTGAAGAGTGCGATTAGGAAAGCAATGTCAGAAAAAAGTGAGAAATCGGAAGTTGATAAGGAAAAAGGTAGCTTGCCAACGCTTGACGACGTTTTGAAACGCAACCGAAATAAAGGCAGCGGTTCATTTTTTGATAATATTGACTAAAAATAATCTTACAATTGAAACGAGGTAACTGATAAAATGGGTTTGATTGCGTTGGAAGGAATGGAGTTTTTCTCCTACCATGGCTATTACGATGAAGAGCAGAAAATAGGCAATAAATACGCCATAGACGTCACCATTGAAACCGATTTGCAAAAAGCTGCCCAAACTGATAAACTGCAGGAGACCATTAATTACGAAGATATTTACCGAATTGTGGCCTTGGTAATGCAGCAACGCCACCGTTTGCTTGAACACGTTGCCTACGAAATAATCAACGAAGTGCGAGCCAAATTTTTAGATATTCAGCACGTAAAAGTCACGGTTTCAAAGTTCAATCCGCCAATTGGGGGAGTTTGTGCAAAGGCAAAAGTTGAAATTTCGGGTTGAGAAATCAGCCCATGAACTGAATGTAAGTTTGCATCCAAAATAGAAATTTTGCGGCGTATTTTACAAAGACCGTTTGGTTTTGAATTGCTGATTTAGCGTTGTTTATAACGTTCAAGTCCATCAAATTTTTGGTAGAAGGGTCGAGCCAAACACTTTTAATTTGCTTTTTGAAAACAAACTTTTTCGTACTCTCTTTGCCATCCCAAACAATCAGTTTTTTTCTTCCGTCTATAAAAGTTACTTGAATTTCTGTCGGGATAATCATTTCTCCATCCCGCTCAATTTTGAATTTTCCGAACCCCGCCGAGTTCGTAATTTCCGTAACTTTATAGTCGCAGGTAGGGGCTTTGTAAAGTACTTGCTCAAAATACCAGTCCATAGAATCGCCAAATTTATTCCCTAATCTCTTCGGAACGATTTCATTAACTACGTCAATAAAATCCTTTCCCGACGGGTGACGAAATTTCCAGCGTTGGTAATACGTTTGCAAGATTTCGTCCATTACTTCTCTGCCGATTAAGTTTTCGAGCGTTCGCATCCAAGTAGCGGTTTTGGTGTAGGTCATTATACTGTAAGCACCTTTTGGGTATTTCCAAGCAAATCTAAAAACTTCCGAAATCTCGGGGTTTTTCATCGAAACGTAACTCTGTCGGCTCGATGATACATCGCCCATTTGGAAGCCCAAAAGGTCAACCTGCGAACCATTTCCGTACATTTCGTCCATGATTCGCCCTTCCATGTATTGGTTAAAACCTTCGTCGAGCCACGATTCCTCAAATTCATTTGATGCGAGTATTCCTTGAAAATATTGATGTCCAATTTCATGAACGGTTACGAGTTCCTGAAATTTCCCCCATTCGCCCACGCCCCAAAACGAACCGCAAGTAATAAAAGTGGGGTATTCCATGCCACCCGAGCCGCTGCCAGCAATCGGCGGGTCAACCATCGTTAAGGTTGAATACGGATATTTTCCAACGTGTTTTTCAAAATATTCTAATGCTTTTTCAGCGGCTTCAAAATAGCGATAAGTTAAATATTTATGCTCTGGCTGCATTAATACTTTCAAGTTTACGTGTTTCCATTTCTGCGTTGAAACAACGAATTTAGGCGAAGCGGTCCAGGCAAAGTCGTGCACGTCTTCGGCGTGAAAAGTGAGTAGTTTGCGGTTGTTTTTGAGATTTACCTCGTTGACCAAATTTCCCGCTGCACCAATCACAAATTCCTGAGGAACGTTAATACGTACGTCGTAATTACCGAAGTCGGCGTAGAACTCCGTATTGGCGTGAAATTGGTGGCAGTTCCATTGTCCCGTTTCTGAGTAACGTTGGCCCGCAGCTTCATAAACCCCGATTTTCGGAAACCACTGAGCCACTAAAAAGTAACTGTCTGCAAAACCGGTTCTGGCAAAAATCTTGGGTAATTTAGCTTTGAAATCAATCAGCAATTCGATGGTTTCGTTGGGTAAAATTGGTTTTCCCAATTTCACTTGTAGCACCGTTTGGTCGTTTATATATAGATCATCGGGCTGAATAAATTTCATTTTCCCGTACAGGTTTTCGCCGTTTGAAGTTTTGAACGAAGTGATTTGGATATTCCCCCAATTCTCACCGTTTGTCTTATCCATTTTATTACTTCGTAACCTTCCACCGTCAGATTCCTTCATGAACGTTGAGCGTTCGTTTTTGAAAGCATTAAGGTACATGTGAAGCCGTAGTTCTGTGATTTTGTCCGTCGAAGTATTTTTCCAAGTCAACTTTTGCTTTCCAGTCAGCTGCTTACTTTTGGTATTTAACGTTACATCAATGTCGTAATTTGCGATGCGTTGGCTCAACGGCTTTGGAAATACTGCTTTCTGAGCAATGCAATAGAATGACGGAAGCGATATCAAAAGGATAAGTATTTTTTTATTCATTTATCAACTAATAGAAAATTTGGAATAACTAAGGTTTTACGCAAGACTCATAATTTTGTATGTTTGCAGACTTTCAAATCTACTAACTACTTTACAATTTTCAGAATGGAGGCAATAACAAATTACATTACCGGAATCCAGCAAGTCGGCATTGGTGTACAAGATGCCGCCGCTGCATTTGATTGGTATAATCGAGTTTTGGGCTTAAATGTTCCGGTTTTTGACGACGTGGCACAGGCAAAATTAATGACTCCGCACACAAACGGAGTTGTTAGGGAACGCCGAGCAATTCTCGCCGTAAACATGGCGGGTGGCGGCGGTGCCGAAATTTGGCAATCAAATCAACCTTTACCCATTGCCCCGTCTTCACCACCAAAATTAGGCGATTTGGGTATCTTCGCGATAAAATACAAAAGCCATTCGGTTGAAAAATTTGCCTCCGAAAATAAATTACAATCCGAAAAAATGCCAAACGGAAATCCTTGCTGCTGGACGAAAGATCCTTACGGAAACGTAGTTCAGGTAGTTCCGTCTGATAATTGGTTTAAGCC
>JANQUM010000165.1 GCA_030731175.1 Spirosomataceae bacterium | reverse complement strand
GGTAGCCAAGCACTCATGGAATGCCTCATTGCCGAAGAAGTTGATACCATTTACGGTTATCCCGGCGGAGCAATTATGCCGGTTTACGATGCTTTGTACGATTACATGGATCGAATAAACCATGTATTGGTTCGGCACGAACAAGGAGCTTCCCACGCCGCCGAAGGCTACGCCCGAACAAGCGGAAAAGTGGGCGTTTGTATGGCGACATCTGGCCCAGGTGCGACGAATCTAATTACGGGAATTGCCGACGCAATCATAGATTGTACGCCCATGGTTGCCATCACCGGCCAAGTTGCTTCGGCTCTTTTAGGAACGGATGCTTTTCAGGAAACAGACGTAATTGGCGTAACCGCCCCCATTTGCAAATGGAATTACCAGATCGTTGACCCCAACGAAATTCCGTACATCATGGCAAAGGCATTTTTTATTGCTAAAGCGGGGAAACCTGGCCCAGTTTTAATTGACATCACAAAAGATGCTCAAATTAGCATGATGACGAAGCCATTTGAATACAAAAAAGTGGAACGTTTGGCAGGTTATCACCCACGCAGAACTCCGAAAACTGAACAAATAGAAAAAGCAGCTGAGTTAATAAATTCAGCAAAAAGGCCTTATATATTAGTTGGTCACGGCGTGTTAATTTCAGAAGCGATTGATGAATTCAGGGCTTTCGTAGAAAAAACAGATATCCCCGTAGCCAGTACGCTTTTAGGCATTTCGGCATTACCAAATGACCACCCAAATTACATGGGTTGGCTCGGAATGCACGGAATGTACGCCCCGAATGTAATGACCGACCAATGCGACGTAATTATCGCCATAGGAATGAGGTTTGATGACCGCGTAACCGGCGATGCAACGCAATTTGTGAAACAGGCTAAAATCGTTCACATTGAAATTGATCCCGCCGAAATTGACAAAATAAAGAAAGCCCACGCACCCGTGGTTGGCGATGCCAAAGAAGCCTTAGAAATGCTTATGCCACTGGTAAACAAACGTGATTTATCAACTTGGAAACAGCAATTCCGTAATCTTGAGCCCGAAGAAAAAGCTACGGTGACCGCCCGCGACCTGAACCCCGAAGGCGGCATAAAAATGGCGGAAGTTATCAAAATGGTTTCTGATAAAACCAACGGAAACTCGTGCATTGTTGCCGATGTGGGCCAGCACCAAATGGTAGCAGCACGATATTACGAATATAAAAAACCACACTCCTACGTCGCATCGGGCGGTTTAGGAACAATGGGCTTTGCCCTTCCCGCCGCTTTGGGAGCTAAAATGGGCGACCCAAGCCGGGACGTAATCGCGGTGATTGGCGACGGTTGTTTTCAGATGACTTTGCAGGAACTTGGAACAATTGTGCAGAACAAAATTCCGGTAAAAATCATCATCCTAAATAATAGCTTTTTGGGAATGGTGCGGCAGTGGCAGCAACTCTTTTTTGAAAGACGGTACTCATTCGTTGATTTACAAAATCCAAATTTTGTAATGATTGCGAAAGGTTTTGGGATGGATGGTCACACGTGCGAAAAACGTGAGGATCTCAGCGATTCGCTCAGTACAATGCTTGCCCACGACGGCCCATATTTGCTGGAAGTAATTGTAGAAAAAGAAGAAAATGTTTTCCCGATGGTGCCAAGCGGCGGCAGCGTTTCAGCAATTAGGTTATCATAAGTAACAGTAGAAATTTCAGAAAAAATGACCTATACCATCTGCGTATTCACCGAAAACAGCATCGGGCTGTTGAACAAAATAACGATTATATTTACCCGTCGGAGAATAAATATCGACAGCCTCACCGTTTCTGAAACCGAGCGGGAAGGAATCTCACGGTTTACGATTGTAATAGAACACGAAAAGCGGGAAGAAGTAGAAAAACTTGTTCGTCAAATCCGAAAGGTAATTGAAGTACTCGCCGTTTTTGGTTACGAAAACGACGATATCGTGTATAACGAAATTGCGTTGTTCAAAATCGACACCGGGCTCGGCTCAAAGCCATTGGATATCGACACAATCAACAAAAAGTTCAAGGCGTGGGTAGTCTATTGGCAACTCGATTACGTGGCAATCCAAAAAACTGGAACCGAGGAAGAAATCAAAGAATTTTTCGAGTACCTAAAGCCTTACGGAATCATTGAGTTTGTCCGCTCAGGAAGAGTAGCCGTCAGTAAAACCCCGAAAGGTTTGGTAGAGTATTTACCGCAAGACATGGAATGGGAAATGGTAGCGTTTTGACACAAAAAACTTTTTAATCAATAATAATTTACTCAAACACAGAAAATGGCACAATTAAACTTTGGCGGTGTAGAAGAAACCGTAGTAACCCGCGAAGAATTTCCTTTAGAGAAAGCAAGAGAAGTACTTTCAACCGAAACCATCGCCGTGATTGGCTACGGTGTGCAAGGCCCTGGCCAAGCAATGAATATGCGTGATAACGGTTTGAACGTAATCGTGGGACAACGCAAAGGTAAAACTTACGACAAAGCCGTAGGAGACGGATGGGTTCCGGGCGAAACACTTTTTGAAATCGAAGAGGCTTTGGAGAAAGGAACAATCATCTGTTATTTACTTTCGGATGCTGCTCAAATTGAACTTTGGCCAACCGTTAAAAAGCACCTGACCGAAGGAAAATCATTGTATTTCTCGCACGGTTTCGGAATTACTTACAAAGAAAAAACGGGTATTGTTCCTCCACCAAACGTAGATGTATTCTTGACTGCTCCAAAAGGTTCGGGAACTTCGCTTCGTAGGTTATTTGTGGAAGGAAAGGGCTTGAACTCTTCGTTTGCAGTTTACCAAGATGCTACGGGCAAAGCCCGTGAAAAATGCATCGCCATGGGAATTGGCGTTGGTTCGGGTTATTTATTCGAAACCGATTTCTACAAAGAAGTTACTTCTGACCTTACCGGAGAGCGTGGAACGCTGATGGGCTGCATCCAAGGAATTTTCGCTGCACAATACGAAGTACTTCGTGCAAACGGACACTCGCCGTCAGAATCATTTAACGAAACCGTTGAAGAATTAACGCAATCATTGATGCCACTCGTAGCCGAAAACGGCATGGACTGGATGTACGCTAACTGCTCAACCACCGCTCAGCGTGGTGCTCTTGACTGGTGGAAGCCCTTCCGCGATGCTACAAAGCCAGTTTTCGAGCAATTATACGAGTCGGTAAAATCACAGAAAGAAGCTGAAATCTCTATCACTCGTAATTCACAACCAGATTACCGTGAAAAACTGGAAGTAGAACTCGCCGAATTACGTGATTCTGAAATGTGGCAAGCAGGTCAAACTGTACGTAGTTTACGCCCGGAGAATACTTGATAAGTCACTAAACCTATGATGCCTCGAAAGCGGAAGAATTCGAGACATCATAGGTTTCAATATTTACAAAAGCACTAAACATTACCGTTTAGTGCTTTTATTTTTTCTTTGGTCAAAACACGTAAACTGCCATTTATTATTGGGCTTTTCAAGCAGCTACCACACTAACATATCCTAACATAATTCACTTCAAATCAGATTCTTAGAAATAGAAAAAGCAAATATATACCCTTTAACATAAAGTTTATTTTGAAAATATTTGCTCCGAGTTTTAAATCCTTACTTTTGCGTAATTTTTCAAAAATACATCACAGGTTATGCAGTTTGACGCAAAAGAAATCTTATCCGTTTCGCTCATTTTATTTTCCATTATTGACATCCTCGGCTCTATTCCGCTCATTCTTAATTTAAAGAAAAAAACCGGATTCATAAACGCCGAACGCACAACGCTCATTTCTGGCGGCTTGATGATTGGCTACCTTTTTTTAGGGACACAAATCCTGCAATTATTTGGCGTAGACGTAAACTCTTTCGCCATTGCGGGTGCTATTATTTTACTTTTAATGGGTTTTGAAATGATCTTAGGCGTCGAGATTTTTAAGCATAATCCCACCACCGGTGCACGTTCATCAAGTGTTGTTCCGTTGGCTTTCCCGCTCATTGCCGGAGCCGGAACCATGACCTCCCTCCTATCGTTAAAGGCAGCGTATCATCAAGAAAATATCATTGTTGGTATTTTTATAAACCTCGTGCTGATTTATATCGTTTTGAGGTCAATATCGTGGCTCGAAAAGAAACTAAGCCCTGCTTCAATTGAGGTTTTACAGAAAGTATTTGGGTTGATTCTCCTTGCGATTGCC
This sequence comes from Spirosomataceae bacterium, assembly GCA_030731175.1. Lineage (GTDB taxonomy): Bacteria > Bacteroidota > Bacteroidia > Cytophagales > Spirosomataceae > JANQUM01. The sequence goes on along the minus strand of JANQUM010000165.1, from coordinate 2,970 downwards.
ATCAAACTTATCAAAGCGAATCTGTTTGTTATGTAGTTTACAGCAAACATTTAGCCGTTAGTTCGGTTACATACTTATACTACTCAGGAATTTGTGAACATGGTAATAAGTAACTTTGAACAGCGGCTACTCGCCAAATTGAGCGGATCTTTTGAACCGCTCGGCTTTGAGCTAATCGAAGGTAAAAAACAATTGCGGCGGCAGCTAACTAACGGCGATTTTGAGAGCATTATTTTCTCAGTTTCACCTTACGAAGAAAACGACTTTTGGATTGAAGTCAATTTTGGCGTGCGTAAAACACATGTAGAAACACTTGTGCAACAGTTTCTGACCAACCGCCCGGATTTCCAGAGCGATACCCTGACCTGGACAACCAGTATTGGAAAATTTAAAGGGCTGAAGTATTTTAGACATAAAGTAAAAAACAACATCACTTTTGGCAGCACAACTAACGAAATCACCGACTTTTTCGTGACGTCCGGCTTGCCTTTCATGGAACAAAACCAGACGCTTTCAAGTGTAGATTTACTTTTTAACGCCGCCCCCGAAAAAGATTCACGGTTTATTTACAATCAAGTTCATCGCTGTTTTAAAGGTTTAGCAGCCGCCAAACTAATTGATTCCCCAAAGCTGTACTCGCTGATTGATATGTACCGTTTCCACGTTATCAGACTCGGAAACGACGAAGAAATCGAGCGTTTCGAGCAATTTATTTCCTTTTTGCTCTATTATAATCCGAATTAATTTCGATGTATCACACTCGGAGCCGACTGAGCTTTCGGGTAGATTGTTATATCCGCAATACAAACTCTTTCCGGAACAGTGACGGCATACAGAATGGCATCGGCAATATCTTCGGCAATTAGGGCATCGTAACCTTCATAAACTTTGGCGGCACGTTCAGAATCGTTCTTAAAACGTACTTCCGAAAACTCCGTTTCTACCGCTCCTGGAGCAATATTCGTTACTTTTATTCCGTGTTTCGTTAAGTCCAAACGCATTCCTTCCGAGATAGCTTCCACCGCTTTTTTGGAGGCACAATATACCGCTCCGTTGGCGTACGTCTGCTTTCCCGCCACAGAACTCAAATTGATTATGTGTCCGGTTTTACGTTTTACCATGTACGGCATCACGAGCTTAGAGACGTACAAGAGACCCGACACGTTTCCGTTAATCATGGCATCCCAATCGGTTACGCTTCCTTCGTCAATCGTGTCAAAACCGTGGGCATTTCCGGCGTTATTTACCAAAATATCAATTTCCCGCCATTTATCAGAAAGGCTGTTTAAGGCATTTTCTACTTCGGTGTAATTTCTTACGTCAAAAGTGAGTGTCTGAACTTCTACTTTTTTTCCAAGTTTTTCGGCAATTTCATTCAAGCGTTCTTGTCGTCGTCCGCACAAAATTAAATCGATGTTTTGGTTAGCGAAGGCTTCAGCGGTGGCTTTTCCGATTCCGGAAGTTGCTCCGGTAATTAAGGCTATTTTAGGCATTATTGAATACGTTTAAAATGATTTAAGTAATGGACAATATCAATTCGGTAGCTTCATAAATCCGCACTTTCAAAATACAGAAAGCCCGACATAAATCGCAGCTTATTTCAGGTAAGCTACTTACCATAAAGTTAGCATGAGATATTCAATTTTCTAAGTTTTCAAAACTTTTATCCTACGAAACCGCCTTCACTTTCTTCGCAATAAAAATGCTGATGAAAAGCATGAACATGGCGTAATAACCGACCCAATCGTAATGCGACATGTACCCGCTTTCTTCCTGCACAATAATTGCCCCACCAATGCTCGTGGCAATGGCTTGAGCCAATAATTGAACGGACGAATTTATCGCCATAAAGCCGCCCCGTTGTTGCGGTGTAACGACGGACGAAACCATCGCTTGCGTTGGAATAATGCGGCCGTTGGTGAAGATGAAGAAGAACCCCGAAATTATCAACACCACGTAAACGGGCGTTGGTATCAGGTTGGTTATCAACCAAATAGGAATCATAGATAGCAAAGCAAACGTCACAAAAACGGGGTATTTCCCTTTTCTGTCCGCAAGTTTTCCCACAATGGGGGCTGAGAAAATAGTCAATGCTCCACCAATAAGATAAATCAAATAAATATCGTCTTGACTGTACCCGATATTGCTCACCAGCGTAGGGGCGATGTACGGAATAATACTAAAATGCCCGAGCATAATAACCGTTGATAACGCCAATGCCCACAACTGATTTGGGGTTTTCAGAATATCCGTAATAACGGCAAACGGATTGCGTTTGGGTTGTTTAGTAACGAGGTGTTCGTTGACCTGCGGAACGAAGAAAAAGATAAGACCAATAACTATTATTCCCAAACCGCCAACTGAATAAAACGGAGCGTGCCAGTTAAACATATTGGCGAGGTATAACCCACCCGGAACGCCGACAACCGAAGCCACCGAAAACGCCGTCATGATAATACTCATTGCCGAAGCCCGACGCTCGTAACTGAATTTATCCGCCACGATAGAAAGCACCTGTGAACCAATCAAACCACCGAATATTCCCGATATAATTCGGGCGGCAATCAGCCACTCGTAAGAGGGCGATAACGCACATGCAAACGTACCCGCTACAAAGCCGATATACGCCATCAATAATAGGTTCTTTCGGTCAAATTTATCCGCGAAAAAAGCGAGGGTGAATCCCGAAACTGCCGCTGCAAAACCATACGCCGAAACCACAATTCCGAACTGATAAGGTTTAATATTGAAAATAGTCATGAGCTGCGGTCCGAGCGGCATCAGGATCATGAAATCAACAATGTGCGTGAAATTAACGCAGGCAAGAACGAGGAGAAGGAGCTTTTCTTTGGTTGTCATGTGGCAATATTTCGAGTTTTTTTTCTCGACTATCTAACTACATAATTGAAACAGTTTAAGTTTAATTTCCTACAGCACAATCCGAAACGTAGTGCCTTTATTGATTTCTGA
>JANQUM010000164.1:3604-7178 GCA_030731175.1 Spirosomataceae bacterium | reverse complement strand
AGTGTGTTTAACGTGTTTTCCGAAGGTATTTTCTTGAAAAACAGTTTGCCCGTCATATTGGTCTATCCACTCTTGCGGCCGGTCCGCGGTAAGAATGAGTATCGGAATTTCCTGAAAAAAAGCTTCTGCTGCGGCTGGAATAAAGTTGAGGGCGGCAGTACCCGACGTACAAACTATTGCAACCGTTTTTTTCGTTGCATTTGCCATTCCCATCGCCACAAATGCGGCGGTTCGTTCGTCGCTGATACTATAGCATTTGATTTTTGGATTTTGCTCAAACGCAATTATCAAGGCGGCATTTCTTGAACCCGGACAAAGTATTACTTGCTCAATGCCTTTCGCGGCACATACTTCCACGCAATCAACTAATGTTTGTATTATAGCCATTTCATAAAAAAAGAGGCACATCACAGTGCCTCTTAAATAATTTGTTTGGAATCAGGTTATCCTAAATATGCCTTGAGGGCTTTGCTTCTTGAAGTTTGGCGTAAACGACGAATCGCCTTTTCCTTAATTTGACGCACACGCTCGCGGGTCAGATTAAATTTTTCGCCAATTTCTTCTAGTGTCATTGCTTGTTCTCCGTTTAATCCGAAATAATACATGATTACTTCTGCTTCACGAGGGGTCAAAGTTGACAAAGCACGAAGCACTTCGCGACGAAGCGAATCGTTCATCAATTCTTGATCAGGTCTTACTTCGCCGTCGTTTTCGAGAACGTCAAGTAAACTATTTTCTTCACCCTGAACAAAAGGAGCATCAACCGATACGTGACGACCAGAAATTTTCATGGTATCAACAACCTCGTTCGCCGAAATTTCAAGTACTTCCGCTAATTCTTCGGGTGACGGCTCTCGCTCAAATTTCTGCTCTAATTCTGAGTAAGTCTTCGAAATTTTGTTCAACGAACCAACTCGGTTTAGCGGCAAACGAACAATACGAGAGTGCTCGGCAAGTGCTTGCAGGATTGACTGGCGGATCCACCAAACGGCGTACGATATAAATTTGAAACCACGGGTTTCGTCAAATCGCTGAGCGGCTTTGATAAGACCAAGATTTCCTTCGTTGATCAGATCACCGAGTGAAAGTCCTTGATTTTGGTATTGTTTTGCAACAGAAACCACAAAACGAAGGTTGGCTTTTGTCAACCTTTCAAGTGAAAGTTGGTCTCCTTGCTTTATTTTTTGGGCTAAGATTACTTCTTCGTCGGGCGTAAGCAAATCAACTTTTCCAATTTCTTGCAAGTATTTGTCAAGCGACTGGCTCTCGCGATTAGTAATTTGTTTACTTATTTTTAGCTGTCTCATTCTTAATCTTTTGCTTTTGGTAAACTGGTGTAATTGCATAGCCCGCACTAAAAGTACGGGCTATGTTATAACGTTAATGTGAGGTATTAATGTTCAATCTTTTCTTCAATCCCGATTTTCACGACGCTCGCGGTCACGATTTTCATCGCGAGGAGGGCGTGGCATCAACGCTTTTTTAGAAAGACGGTATTTGCCAGATTTTTGATCGATTTCTACCAATTTGACCTGAATATCTTCGCCCACTTCCATCACACCATCCATGCTTGGAAGTCGTTCCCAAGTGATTTCTGAAATGTGAAGTAAACCTTCTTTACCAGGTAAAAACTCAACAAAAGCACCAAACGGCTGAATTGACTTCACTTTTGCGTCGTAAACTGTTCCAACCTCAGGAACCATGACGATATTTTTAATCCAATTGCGGGCTTTGGTCATGCTTGGGCCGTCAATTGCAAAAATGGTTACGTATCCACGGTTATCTTTTTCTTCAATGTTTACAGTAGTTCCGGTTTCACGTTGAATTTCCTGAACAATTTTACCGCCTGGCCCGATTACCGCACCAATAAACTCACGGTCAATAACGATCGTTTCGGCACGCGGAGTATGTGGTTTCAATTCAGGGCGAGCCTCTGAAATTGTTTCGTTCATAATTTTCAAAATGTGCAAACGACCTTCTTTTGCTTGCAAAAGAGCTTTCTCTAATACGTCGAACGGAAGTCCATCGCATTTGATGTCCATTTGACACGCCGTGATACCTTTTTCGGTTCCGGTTACTTTGAAGTCCATGTCTCCTAAGTGATCTTCGTCACCTAAAATGTCAGAAAGGACCGCCCATTTATCATTTTCAGGGTCAGTTATTAATCCCATCGCTATTCCAGAAACTGGAGCTTTGATTTTGATACCTGCATCAAGCAAAGAAAGAGAACCAGCACAAACTGTTGCCATTGAAGACGAACCGTTTGATTCTAAAATATCAGAAACTATACGGATAGTATAGGGGTTTTCATCAAGATTCGGAAGTACTTTTTTCAACGCACGTTGGGCAAGGTTTCCGTGACCAATCTCACGTCTACCCGCTCCGCGATTAGGGCGAACCTCTCCGGTTGAAAATCCTGGGAAGTTATAGTGTAAAAAGAAACTTGAGAAACCGTTAACCATCGCCTGATCAACAATCATTTCGTCTCTCTTTGTACCAAGGGTAGTTGTAGAGAGAGATTGTGTTTCGCCACGGGTAAATAACGCTGACCCATGTGCCGAAGGCAATACATCAATTTCGCACTGAATTTGGCGAATTTCGTTCAATGCCCGTCCATCAAGACGTTTGTTCTCGTTCAATACTAAATCACGAGATGCTTTGTATTTAACTTGGTTGAAATACTTCTTCACCAAACCAAGATTTGCGTTTTCGTCGTTGGCAAATTGCTCAAGGTACTCTGTCAATATTGCTTTGTAGCCATCGCTACGAGCTGACTTGTCGTTGCTACCGCTTGCACCAATTGCGTAAACTTTATCGTAAAGGTCAGTCATAACCTTTGATTTCAGCTCTTCGTCGTCTTTTTCTTCGTGGTCGTATTCCCGTTTTACCGTTGCACCAACCATTGAGTCTAATTCTTTTTGGGCTGCAACCTGCGTGCGAATGGCAGCGTGACCAATTTTGATGGCTTCAATCATTTCCTGCTCAGAGCACTCTTCGCATTCACCTTCTACCATAATGACGTTTTTGTCAGTTCCGGCGATAATTAAATCCACGGTTGCATTTTCCAACTGGGTTGTTGAGGCGTTAACAACGTATTGACCGTCAATTTTCGCAACACGAACTTCAGAAATCGGTCCGTTAAATGGAATATCTGATATAGATAATGCCGCTGACGCAGCAAGTGCGGCAAGCGAATCCGGCTGAATTTCGGGATCTGATGAAATCAATGAAACCATTACTTGTACGTCTCCGTGATAATCACTCGGGAAGATGGGGCGTAAAGCACGGTCAATCAAACGTGAAGTTAGGATTTCGTAATCATTCAAACGTCCTTCACGGCGTTGGAAACTTCCAGGGATACGACCGTTTGAAGCAAATTTTTCTTGGTAATCTACTGATAGTGGAAGAAAATCAATCCCTTCGCGTGCATCTTTAGTAGCAACTACTGTTGCCAAAATCATGGTTTTGCCAGAAGATACCACTACGGCACCATCTGCTTGCCGAGCCATTTTACCGGTCTCGATTTTAATTTCTTTGCCATCAGGCATACTGATGGTCTTGGAGTGTACTGTAA
>JANQUM010000164.1:0-3594 GCA_030731175.1 Spirosomataceae bacterium | reverse complement strand
GTACTGTAAACATAAATGGGTTGTTGCGTTACGTTTTCCGCTTCCGACGTAACAGATAAATATCCTTGAATTTCCGCGGGGACTGATTAAAAATGGTAATGCGTTGCAGAAAAAATGGGAGAATCCGACTTGCGTGGATTCTCCCTTATTTTTTACTTACGGATGCCTACTTTGACAATAATAGCACGGTAACGCTCAATATCCTTCTTTTGAAGGTATTTAAGTAATGACCTACGCTTACCAACGAGCTTGAGAAGACCTAGTTGCGTTGAATAATCGTGCTTGTGTACTTTCAAATGCTCAGTCAGGTGACTGATGCGGTACGTAAATAGGGCAATTTGTGACTCCGGTGATCCGGTGTCTTCGGTTTTGCCGTTAAATCCTTGACCTTCAAAGATTTCTTGCTTTTTTTCCGAAGTTAAATACATGTATCCTAACTTAGATTGATGTTGTAAAAAATTAAACATGCAAAAGTAGCACTATTTCGATTACCGAACAATCTTTGCCTTTAATTGATTAAACGTAGTGCGATAAAAATCGAGATCAAAAAGTGGCGAATCGTTTGTGGCGGTGTATAAAAAGTACCCACCAATTACTGAAAGCACAAAATCTGGCATCCAGACGGCAGGAAAAACGTACCAAATCCCTTCTTTTGCGTATTTATCACCGAGCTGCATTAAAACGTACATTAATATAAAAAAAGAAACCCCGACTAACAGCGGAATCCCAAAACCACCTTTTTTGATGATGGTGCCGAGTGATGCACCAATAACGAACATGACAAAGCAGGCGTAAGACATGGTATATTTATGCCATTTTTCTACCTCAGCACGATATAGCTCTTTTTGCTTGGCAGAAATTGAAGCGTTTCCTGATTTTATCTGAGATAATAAACTTCCTATCGAAGATTTTGTGGATTCTAACGCTTCCTCCTTGCGGTAACCGCTATCTACATTCGCAAATTTTTTGTCAATCCAGGGGCCTTCTTTGATTTCGTAATATCCTGTAGTATCCCTTGAAACGGAATCTACCTTTGCAATTGGCTCAATTTTACGGAACATATAATTGTAACTCCGTTTAGTTACTTCGGCTTGCGTGTCACGGTTTTTTTCTAAAAGTATCGTAGTAGAATCAATTTGAGCTTTCAACTGCTCCATATTTTTCATGTACTCATGGTATTTGAATTGGTTTTCGTCGGTGCGTTGCATGCTGAACGACGATAGCGAGAAGATAAATTTATTCTGACTAAATTTATTTTTCAAAAACTTTGTGTCATTGCTGTAACTGTTTTCGCCTTTGTAATCACTGAAATTGTACCCATTAAATAGTTCGAAAACTAAATAGCTATCGTCGTGCATGGTGTACATTCTGCCTGAGTCGGCCAAGGTTACGCTTGCGTTGCCATCGTTTTTGGTGTGGTCGTAGATGATTATTCCTTTTAAAGCTTCTTCGTCCTCAAATTTTTGATCTACTTTTATTCTGTAGCCCGGAATTTCGTTATAAAAAACGCCTTCCTTTAAATTAAGGGTGAGTTTTGTCTGTTTGATGTCCCACAGGAGTGAAAAGCCTTTCAGGTTTGCCCAAGGAGTAATATGGTTATTGTAGAAAAAAGCCCCTACCGTAATCAAAGCAGCAATTATGAGTGTAGGAGCGAGGGTACGAAAAAGTGGTATTCCCGCCGACTTTATGGCGGTTAGCTCGGTGTGCTCACCTAAATTGCCAAAACACATTAAAGAAGAAAGTAGTATAGCAAGCGGTAATGAAAGTGGGACTGTCATTAAGGCAAAGTACATGAAAATTCTCCCGTAGGTTTCTAAATCAAGCCCCCTTCCGACGATTTCGTCGAAGTAGAGCATGATAAAACGGATCAGGAAAATGAACACAACGATAGTTGTTGTGAGCACAAAGGGGCTAAAAAATGCCTTAAGAGTTAGCTTGTCAATTTTACGCATAGCATATATTTGACACAAATTTCAGAGTAATAAACTGAGCCACCAAATGATTTAAGTTGATTTAAGAAATCAATTAACCACCAATGATATCTTTGAGGTCATCAATAAGCCCGTCCCACATGTCAATGAGATCGTCTTCATCATTTGCGGGTGAATAATCGGTAATGTATAAATAGCAGGTGCTATCAAGATTACTGTTTTCTAATTTGAATTCGAGGTAATTACCTTTCGATTCTCCTTCAAAAAAATCAAATTTTACAAACTTGTTAATTTTTTTTGTGGAAAGTTGAGCCCGCTGTATCTTATCACCAAAGTCAAAGGCATAGACATTATCAGCGTTTAGGTTTACGTTTTGAGCGAACCATTGCTGTAAGCCACCCGGATTTAAAATGTATGGATATATAATTTTTGGGGACGCCCTAAAATTATACTCCCGAACGAATTTATATTTATCCATATAATTTTGAGTTTTGATTAACGTCGATTTACGTTTAATTTCGATTTCTCGCAAGAAAAATAACACTTTTCTGTAAATCTTACAGTATTTCAAAAAATAGGTTGCAAGATTAAAACTCTCTTTCTACATTTGCGACTCGAAAAAAGGCGGGGTAGCTCAGTTGGTTAGAGCGTCGGATTCATAACCCGGAGGTCTGGGGTTCGATTCCCCATCCCGCTACTCGATTTCACCCGACATTTAAGCAATTAAGTGTCGGGTTTTTTTGTGCCCTTTTTGGCGTATTGTATTTCTTAACTCACAGCTTTTGCAGTTGATGATATAATGATACTTTAACAAATATGCCCTGAAACAAGATGGTCAAGAGTAAGCGAAAGGTAATTCAAGTTTTTTATTCACCCTGATATAGCTTATCAATCTGCGTAGTTCAATGCGAAAATTCGATACTTAAAAAGCCCGACCACAATTGCTCCGCCGATACTGTTGCCCGATAAAGCGAGCAGTAGAAACCAAAGGTAATCAAAAATAGTAACGTGGTCGCTGTACAAAAACGCTCCGAAAACCTCAATATTTCCGACGATACTGTGATGAAAACCTCCGAATCCAATTACGCCAGTAATCATGATTATGAGAAAAATTCGGGTTAGCGAATTCATTGTGCTGTTTAATATCCAATTTAATAAACCCATGAGCCATCCAGCAACAATTGCACTTAATAAAATGACCCATGCATCGTAATGCAAGACGTGGTTACCAATAATTGACATTGTGTCGTGGGTGAATAGGCCCAAATTTGGTGCAAGAAGCCCGATGAAGAGTGTAAATAGTATTCCGCCCAGAATGTTTCCTAAAATCACCAAGCCCCAAACCCTGAATAATTCTATTACGCTACGTTGGCCGTTTAGGACTGGAAGTGCCAAAACTGAGGTTTGTTCGGTAAAAAGGGCGGATTTTCCGACGATAACTAGAACAAAACCTACCGGATAGACTACGCTAAAAAGCTTGAAAACGCTATCTTCGGCAACTTTCCCAATCAATAAATAATATAGTGTGCGGTAGAACCCCATTTTTTTTTGAAATATATAAAACAAAATAATTTTTTTTAAATTTAATTTAAAAGAATAAATATTATATAAATTATAATCAAATATGACATTCCCAAAACACAATATTAAAGATAAATTTAAA
>JANQUM010000163.1:3733-7208 GCA_030731175.1 Spirosomataceae bacterium | reverse complement strand
TTATTAGCGTTGGCTTCAATTTGCTTTGGGAATTTCCATTGCCAAAAACCGATGATATTTGTAATAAAGAAAAATACCTGCAAAAACATATCGGGGTAAAGCTGAATCTGATAAAACATCACGAAGGCAAGCACAACGTTCAGCAATCCGATTATCCAACTCCAGACGTTTTCCTTCGCCGAAAGCCAAACCGCAATACCACCCGTGAGCGTCGCCCAAAATTCAAGATGGCTCATGTTGTACCCCAAAACGGTGATAAACGTATTATTTATATCGAAGAATGAAGGCATTTTTGAATTTACGATTTACGAAGTTGGAAGTACTGTTTTAAACGTTTTTTGATAAAGCCCTGAAAGGGCGAAATTATTATAGAAACAAAGGCACAATTCAGAGACCAAAACCCGGAACGGGTGACATAATCTACAATAATGCCATTCCTTTGGGATTCTGAACGTGAATGCACTTCACAAATTCCTGTACTAATGTCATCCCTTGAGGATTCCCATTAACGAATCTTTTTTAGCAAAACCGCTGACGCCGTCTGCGGTTTTCATCCGCAAATTGCCCCAATTTTGTCGCTTTTTTAAATGAAAACTCAATATTGAAGTCAAAAATTTAGTTTTTTGTGTGAACTTGAATTTGAAAAGCTTCATTAAGAAGCTCATTTCAAAGATTCGCTAACCCTTTTCTTATAACTATTCATGAAAAAACTGCTCCTTTTACCGCTACTCTTTGTAGCCTCCATTACTTTTTCTCAAAAACGGCCCCTTACGCACAATGATTACGACGGCTGGAAAAGCATCCAAAATACTAAAATTACTGCCGACGGGAAGTGGACGATCTACGAGGAAAATCCGCAGGATGGAGACGGTTCGTTGGTTTTCTATTCTATGCGAGGCAACCGCTTGGATTCCGTGAAACGGGGCGAAAATGTTGCGTTGACGGCAAACGATTCCTTTGCGATTTTTTATATCGTGCCACCTAAAGATTCGGTCACGAATGCGAAACGCAAAAAAGTAAAAGCAGACGATATGCCGAAAAAGCAACTTGGTATTTATGAGCTTTCCCGCAATAACCTGACGAAGGTTTCTGACGTAAATTCATTCAAAATTCCCGAGAAACAAAGCGGTTGGGTGGCGTATCATTTAGCTCCGCAGGAAGCGAAAAAAGATTCAACGAGCAAGTCGAAGAAAAAGGTAAAAAAGGAATCGTCGAAAAACGGTTCGCAATTGGTTTTGCAAAATCTTGAAACAAACGCCGAGCAGCGGTTTTCTTACGTAACAGACTACGAATTCCCGAAATACGGCACTCGCCTTGCTTACGTGACCACGGGTGATGACTCTACGAAAATGGCAGGCGTTTACGTTGTTGAATTAAAAACCGGAACGGTAAGTCCCGTTATTCAGGGAAAGGGGAAATTCACGAAACTGAGTTTTTCGGAAGACGGAAAACAACTCGCATTCGTGGCAGATTTGGACACGAACGATAATACGTTATTAAGAAATCCGAAATTAATGTTTTGGAAAGCGGGAGATTCGTCGGCTCAAACCGTAGCGGATTCGACGCAAAATCCAACTCCGAATTGGCTTGTTAGTTCCGATTATTCCCCGAAATTCTCTAAAGACGGCTCGAAGCTTTTCTTCGGAACAATTCCCCGATATTTAACGAAAGACACCACCATTCTCAGCGAAGACATCGTGCAAGTTGACATCTGGAATTATCAAGATACACAACTCATGACGCAGCAATTGGCAAATCTGGACCGAGAGAAAAAACGCAGTTATTTGGCGGTGATGAATACTGCTACCAATAAGACCACGCAACTCGCTACGCTCGAAATTCCGATGACGGACATGGTGGACGAGGGCAACGCCGATTTCGTTTTGGCGGGAAGTAATTTACCGTACTCGAATCAGCATTGGGATTGGAGCGGCACGGGCGATATTTATACCATTTCTACCCGTGACGGGAAAGCAACAAAAATTGCTACCGAGCAAAAAACGGGTTACGGCGGCGGTTCGGCTTCGCCGAAAGGGAAGTACGTTTATTGGTACTCAAAAGCGGACACGGCGTGGTTTGCCAACGAAATAAAATCGGGTAAAACAATTCAACTGACATCAAACACAAGCTTCTCGGACGACGACGAAGACGATCACCCGGATTACCCAAGTGCTTACGGCGTAGCGGGATGGAGCGAAAACGACGACCGCATTTTAATTTACGACCGCTTCGATATTTGGAGTATCGATCCCGCAAAACCAAGTGATGCCGTAAACCTGACCAACGGAAAAGCAACTCAAACCCGCTACCGCTACGTAAAACTTGACGACGAAGAACGCAATATTAATCTCTCAAAAAATGTGTTTCTTCATTTGTTCGATACAAAAACGAAGCAATCTGGCTACGCAGAACTTTCTAATAAAAAAGTTACGGAATTAGTAAAAGCCGAAGCCGAATATTCGCGTCAAGTTTACAAAGCTAAGAACTCGGGTGATGTCGTTTTTACGAAAGAAACGTTTAACGAGTTCCCTGATTTATACGCCGCTGATAACCTGAAATTCAGCAATGTTCGTAAACTATCAGATGCTAATCCGCAGCAACAAAATATCAATTGGGGAACGGTTGAAATGGTGAATTGGAAATCTTTAAACGGCGATAATTTGCAGGGAATGCTCTACAAACCCGAAGGCTTTGACCCGACAAAGAAGTACCCGATGATTGTGTATTACTACGAAAAGAACTCGGATAATTTGTACCAATATCACGTGCCGCAGCCCGTTCGGGCAAGTGTGAATTATTCATATTACGTTAGCAACGGCTACGTACTTTTTGTGCCCGATATTGTGTACCAAGACGGTTATCCCGGTAAAAGTGCCTACGATTGCCTTATGCCCGGCGTACTAAATATCCTGAATATGGGCTTTGTGGACGAAAAGAAACTCGGCTTGCAAGGGCACAGTTGGGGTGGTTACCAAAACGCTTACTTGATAACGCAAACTAACCTTTTCGCCGCCGCCGAAGCGGGTGCTCCAGTTGCCAATATGACGAGTGCCTACGGCGGAATCCGGTGGGATTCGGGGATGTCGCGGCAGGCACAGTATGAAAACAATCAAAGCCGAATTGGTGGAACACTTTGGGATAAACCAATGCAGTACATAGAAAACTCGCCGCTATTTTACATCCCGAAAATAGAAACGCCGCTCTTAATGATGCACAACGACGACGACGGTGCCGTGCCGTGGTATCAGGGAATTGAAATGTTTATGGGCATGAAACGCCTCGATAAGCCGGTTTGGTTACTAAATTATAACGGCGAAAAACACGGACTCACCAAGCGTAAAAACCGCAAAGACTGGACGCAACGGATGTCGCAATTCTTTGATTATTACCTCAAAGATGCACCAATGCCCGTTTGGATGAAATCCGGTGTTCCGGCGGTCAACAAAACGTTGGATTACGGTTTTGGTTTGGAGGA
>JANQUM010000163.1:0-3633 GCA_030731175.1 Spirosomataceae bacterium | reverse complement strand
TACAACACTTTAATCTTGAGGGGGAGCTTCCTTCGGGGATTGGGGATTATTCCGCATCACGCTCGTAATTTCGTTGAGCTTCTCCACTTTCATTTCAAAATCACCTTTTAGGCGGTCACGGATAACGACTAAATTATCGAGCGTTTCCTGAAGTGAATCGGGCAAAATTTGTTCGAGTATTTCCCGAAAACGCTTGGCGAACGTCGGGGATTTTCCGTTGGTAGAAATGGCAATTTTCAGGTCGCCTTTCTTCACTACTGAGCCGAGGTAAAAATCACATAATGCGGGGGTATCGGCTACGTTTACCAGTATTTTACGGGCGTTGCAATCATCTCGCACCTGTTTGTTTACTTCGTAAAAATTTGTACCCACAATAACCAAATCTTTTCCTTCGAGCATGCTTTCGTTATACACTTCGTGGATTAGCGAAATAGTTGGGTGTTTCTTTGATAACTCTACAATTTCCTGACGAATTTCGGGAGCAACGAGCGTTATTGGAGCGTCTTCAGCGTTTTTTAACAGTGCTTCCAGTTTTTCTAAACCAACGTAACCACCGCCAACCACAAGGGTTTGAAGTTGTTCTATTTTTACGAAAATGGGAAAAAGGTTGTTCATTTTGTTGCTGGATTTTAGAACAAAGATATAAGATTAATGACTTTGAGAAAATTCAATAAAAAAGTCGTTTCGTAAGTACGAAACGACTTTGTATTTATAAACCTTTCAAAAATTATATTTTTAATTAAGAGCTACGCCGAAGCAATAGTTGCGGGAGTAGCCTTCGTAAATACCGCAAATTAAGATGCCATCTTCCTTTTGCTCTTTGGCGTCTGCCACGGCTTTTTTGAAATCAGCTGCCGAATTGACCCTTACATCACCTACGCGGGTAACGATAAACCCTTCCTTAATATCTGTTGAACGGGCAACGTCGCCTTCGCCGTAAAGTTTCTTAACCCTTACGCCGTTTCGCACGCCAATTTTCTCTTTGTCTTTTGAGGAAAGATCTTCCAGTTCAACACCCATTTTAGAGAATGCCGTTGTTGCTGGCGTTTTCTTTACAATTCCTTCGCCTCCTTCCAGATTACGAAGTGTTGCTTCAAAAGTCTTTTTACTTCCGTTACGATCAACCACAATTTTCACTTTTTCGCCCGGACGCTTTCTTCCGATAAGTTCACGGAATTTAGGTTCTGACGTTACCGCCAATCCGTCAACCTCTAAAATTACGTCGCCTTTACGAATACCCGCTGCGTACGCACCACCTTTTTCAGGAACTTCATCGGCGTAGATTCCGTCAGAAATTTTAAGGTCAAGTTCTTTAGCATTTTTGCTGTTCAACTCTACCGGAGTAATTCCCAAATACCCTCGCTGAACGTTTCCAAATTTAATAATATCGGTAGTTACTTTTTTTACGATGCTCGAAGGCACGGCGAAAGCATATCCAGCGTAAGCTCCGTTTGGTGAAGCAATAGCCGTATTTATACCGATTAATTCACCCCGAAGGTTAACTAACGCACCACCACTATTGCCGGGATTTACCGCAGCATCCGTTTGGATAAACGACTCAATCGGGCTTTCGCCAATTTTCCCAGTACGTTGGTATTGCTGATTCATCTTGTTTTTCAAGATGCTGATGTCACGCCCAATGGCACTGATAATTCCAGCAGTCACGGTAGATTCTAAACTAAACGGATTACCAACCGCAAGTACCCATTCGCCCACTCGAACATTGTCCGAATTGCCAAAAGTCATCGCCGAAAGTCCGCTCATTTCAACTTTAATTACCGCAATATCCGTTGAAGGGTCAGTTCCGATTACTTTAGCGGTGTATGATTTATTGTCAGACGTGATTACCTCTAACTCGTCTGCTCCTTCTACCACATGATTATTGGTCGCAATGTAGCCGTCAGACGAAATAATTACACCTGAACCCGAAGATTCTTGCTGCTGATTGCGGGGTGAACCTTGACCGAAAAAATCTTCGCCACCGAAAAATTCTTCAAAAACTGAAGGTAAACGCTGCTGCCTTACCTGTCTTGTTGCCGATGCTTTTATGTGAACTACCGACGGCGTAGAAATTTCGGCGGCGTAGGTAAAACTACCCGGGGCATCAGGCGAACCGTTGAATTCCACGAGGCGATTTACACCCGTCGCATTGCCGTTCGCTTCATTAAGAATTACGGCTTTTTCGTCGAAACCCAGCATTTTATAGCCACCAAGCGTGGCGGCACTGCTGATTACCGCAACAGCGGCAATTTTTAAGAAATTATTACTCATAGCTTTTTATTTAATTAGTTTATTCGGTTTACGGTAAGGGCGTCAGTTGTAATGACTTGACAGATTAACGTCTCAACGTGCCTCTACATTCAAAAACGTACGAGTTTTAACAAAATTTAATTTTCTTGAGACTAACCGTCGTTACAACAAAAAACTTCGTGCCAAGGTTTTCTCGGCACGAAGTTTCGGGGATTTTTGATTCGCAACTTACGCCACTTCAATCATTTTTGGCTCTTTCGGTTTTGCCTCTTCTTTCTTCGGCAAAGTCAGGTTTAAAATTCCCTCATTATATGTTGCGGCGATATTATCACTGTCAACGGTATCAGGAAGGTTAAACGAGCGATTAAACGAAGCGTAGCTAAATTCACGGCGAGTGTAATTTTCTTTCGTTTCTTCGTTTTCGGCTTGCTTTTCACTCGAAATCGTCAAGACGTCTTCGTGAATGTTCACCTTAAAGTCGGCACGGGTTAAACCTGGAGCCGCTAATTCGATGCGGAAGCTTTCTTCGTTTTCTACTACATTTACCAAAGGCAACGTTTTAGAGACCGAAGGCTTTTGAATGCGATCGTAATCGTTAAAAAACGTATCGAATAATGTTGGGAAAGTACTTACTCGTTGTACTGGGCTGTAATTTTTCACTAAAGTTCTCATAATGGTATTTGATGTTTAAAATTGAAATTTTGTATTGTTTTGACCTTCAATAGTCAAAACTTGTACCATTCAATAAAATATGCCATTTTGTCTCAAAGTGACTTTTTTAGCTCAAAAATACCGCCAAAATGACCGAGTTGTGTTTTTGAAAGGTGAAATAACGTCATTTTCATGCTTCTGAAATAAGCGAATAAAATGAAAGCCGACTCGAAAATCGATTGAATTGAAAGCATTCACTATTCTGCGTTCGGATTTGCGGCGAAAAAACTACCTTTGCCGCTTAAATACAATCAAGTGAGCGACTTCATCAAGAGAAATTCAGAAAATAAAGAACTAATAGCTTGGCTACTACTTATTTTTTTAGCCATTGTTTGGGGAATGTCTTTCATTCTAATCAAAAAAATAACGGGGGTTTATAATGCCGTAGAAATTGGGGCAGGGAGAGTTTTGGTCGCGACGATAACGCTTTCGCCGTGGATATTCAAAAACCGCAAAGAATTTCCAAAAGAAAGAAATAAAGCGTGGTACTTAGTCTTACTCGGTTTTATCGGCTTCTTTTTACCCGCCATGATTTTTGCTTATGTGGGCAGCCGGATAAACAGTTCACTCGCCGGAACACTCAATTCTACTACGCCCATTTTTACATTATTGGTCGGGGCGTTTTTCTTTAGCAGTATAATTACTCGTTTTCAGGTAATCGGAATATTACTT
>JANQUM010000162.1 GCA_030731175.1 Spirosomataceae bacterium | reverse complement strand
GAAGTGGCTTATCAACTACGCACGTAAGCGTGGCGAAAAAACCATGACCGAGCGTTTAGCGGGTGAGATCATCGCCGGAGCTAAAGGTGAAGGTGCAGCCGTTAAGAAAAAGGACGACACGCACCGCATGGCAGATGCTAACAAAGCATTCTCACACTTCCGTTTCTAAGAAACCGGATTTGTTGAAAATTGAAACCCCCGTTTCGCAGCTTGCGAAGCGGGGGTTTTCTTTGGTTACGGTCTAAGCAATTTTAATTTACCCCGTATTTGTTACAAGAAATTGGCAAAATAACCCCTGATTTGTTACAAAATATAATTTCTCACTCTCCCAACCCCGCCTCAGCCACTAAAATAAGCATAGAAAGTTTAATGGCTAATGCTCCGCTTTCGTCGTTTAAAAACCATTCGTCAAGGGCGTGGGCGTTGTCAGCTTTGCCGCCACGACCAATAGTTATTGCCGGAATGCCGAGGGCGATCGGAATATTAGAATCCGTAGAACCGCGGGTGAGTGTTGGTTTGGCATCGAAGTAATTTGTGGCGGCGATGGCTTTTAAAATCAGCGGCAGGTTTTCACCCAGTTCTCCCGAAGGGCGATCGCCGATTTTCTCAATATCAACGGTCAGCAAATCTCCCTTTTTTACCGTTTTGTTGTAATCTGCTAACGCTCGTTGCATTTGCTCTTTCAGGATGTTTTCGATGTTCAGCAATCGCTGCGGACTCACCGAACGCATGTCAATCTCCATCCAAGATTCAAATGGGATGGAGTTAATGGAAGTTCCTCCACCAATTCGTCCGACGTTATAAGATGTCTTGGGGCCGCTGGCAACGTACGTTCCGGCTGCTTCGTCAAAATAATTAATGGCTTTACCAATGGCGTGGTGTGGGTTGGCGAGTCCAAATGCTCCCCACGAATGCCCACCAGGTCCGTTGAACGTGATTCTGTATCGTAGCGAACCCAAGCCCATATTATTTATTCGTCCAATATCGCCGCCGTCGATAGCAATATAGGAATCGATTTTTCGGTCGCCATTTTTGAATAAGTGTTTTACTCCTCGTAAGTCCCCGAGCCCTTCCTCGCCCACCATTCCGGCAAATAAAACGTCGGCTTCGGTGGTTATATTTGCTTTGTTCATGGCTTCCAAAACGGTGATAACCATGCTCAAACCGCGGGTGTCGTCACCTATTCCTGGAGCGTAAAGTGTATCGCCTTTCATTTTTACGGTTACGTCGGTTTCTATCGGGAACACGGTATCTAAGTGGGCTTCAAAAACTACAGTTTTCCCTCGTTTTGTTCCTTTCCTGAGTGCTAAAACGTTTCCTACTTCGTCTATCCATACGGAATCTACGCCCGCAGTTTTAAGCATTTCCATAAAACGGATTCCCCTTTTTTCTTCCATAAATGGCGGAGCGGGAATCTCGGTGAGTTCGATCAGGTTTTTCATGGTAGTCGGTTCCATTTCCTGAATAATTTGAAAAGCTTTTTGTACTCGTTTATCGGCGGTTATGGCGTCAATTTCGGATTTATAAGTGTCGTTTACGGAAGGCTTTTGTGCGAACGAGGTGACGGTAACAAAGGCAAGTAAGATTAATAGGTGAAGTTTATTCATGTTTTTCGAGTTTGTAATTCACCAAAAGTAAGTTAAAAGTTTTAAATTACAGCAGGGCTAATTTCTTCGGCACAAACCAGTTTGTCTTCAATCATTTTACCCGTAACTTTGAAGTTCATAAAACACCCCCACAAAATGACCGCAGCCTACGCCTTTGAAGTCCTGAAAATTACCCGAAATAATATACTCAAAACCTTCGATGGTTTGAGTATAGAAGAGCTAAACCGCATTCCCGACGGATTTAACAACAACCTGATCTGGAATTTCGGACACGTAATTGCTACGCAACAAATTTTGTGTTACGGTTTATCGGGAAATAAAGCGTTTGTTTCCAACGAAATAATTGACGCTTACCGCAAAGGTACCAAACCCGAAAACGTTGTTTCGGCGGAAGGCTTAGAGGAATTAAAAAAGCTATCAGAAGCCGCAGTGCAACAAATGGAAAAAGATTACGCCGCAGGTTTATTCAAAGAATACAAAAGCTACACCACGAGTTATGGAACGACGATTTCTTCTATCGAAGAAGCAATCATGTTCAATAATGTTCACGAAGGGCTGCACTTTGGGTATTGCATTGCATTGAGGAAGGTTATTCTTTAAGATTAGAGAAGTGAGATTGGAGAAATGAGAAATTTCTTTCCAATAACTTTTGTTCTATTTTGCGTATTACAAAAGCCAACTGCTAATAGCTAACGGCTGATTATTCACTACTCAGTAAAGAAAAATGGGTTTATTTGACTTTTTCAGTAAAGAAAAAAAAGAGACATTAGATAAAGGTTTAGAGAAATCTAAGACCAATATTTTTGATAAATTATCGCGTGCAGTTATCGGGAAATCGGTTGTGGACGAAGAGGTTCTCGACGAATTGGAGGAAATCCTCATCAGTTCAGACGTGGGCGTTGGAACAACGATAAAAATCATCCAACGCATTGAAAAACGTGCCGCCGAAGATAAATACACCAACGTGCAGGAACTCGACCGTATTTTGCGGGAAGAAACCGCTGCTTTGCTGGAAGAAAACAACTCGCAGGACGTAGGAAACAGTTTTGAAACCGAACATTTACCTAAACCCTACGTCTTGATGGTGGTGGGCGTAAACGGCGTTGGAAAAACTACGACGATTGGAAAACTGGCGTATAATTTTAACAAAGCCGGAAAGAAAGTAGTACTCGGTGCTGCCGATACTTTTCGTGCCGCCGCTGTTGAGCAATTGAAACTTTGGGGTAAAAGAGTGGACGTTCCGGTCATTGATAAAGGCATGAATACTGACCCTTCGTCGGTGGCGTATGATACCATAAAACAAGGCATCGAAATGGATGCCGATGTGATTATTATCGACACCGCCGGGCGTTTACACACGAAGGTTAACCTGATGAATGAATTGGGTAAAATCAAACGGGTAATGCAAAAAATCCTGCCCGAAGCTCCGCACGAAGTAATGCTGGTTTTGGACGGAAGTACGGGTCAAAACGCCGTGATTCAAGCCCGTGAATTTACGAAGGTAACAGAAGTCCATTCTCTCGCTATTACCAAACTTGACGGCACGGCGAAAGGCGGCGTTGTCATCGGTATTTCGGATGAGTTCAAAATTCCCGTAAAATACATCGGAGTTGGCGAGCAAATGACTGATCTTCAAGTGTTTAACAAAATGGAATTTGTCGATTCTTTGTTTAAAAAAGGTGAATAAAGTTTTCTTTTTATACTGATGTAAAATGCCCTTTCAGAAAACTCTGAAAGGGCGTTTTGTTTAAATTCAGCATCAGCAAAAATCCATTACCGCAACGAATTAATATATCCCGCAATTTTCATCGCATCGTTTTTCGGTACTTGCGGCATTGCCATCATTGGCGTAGAGTAATCCGGCCAGTTTTGTGGTTCAGGCTTGTAAATCAACTCCACGATTCGCTCGTCGCTGTATTTGCGTTTTGCAATTTCGGCAAACGATGGGCCAACAACTTTTTTGCCTTCGGCGTGACAAGCTAAACACGTATGCTTCATGAGCAGCGGCTTCATGCTGTCAAAAGTAGGTTTTACAGTGGCAACGGCTTTTTCCTTCGGTTGATTTTTACCGTCAGGAGAAACAAGTTCTTTCACATTTGTAGAAGCGGAAGCGGTTTTCGTTTCTCCTGAATTCATTTTTGAATACGTAGAAAGTTTCGCTTTCTCGCCGGTTGGAATATTATTTAACGTGTAATAAACCGTTGGATGAACGAGGTTGTAATACGTATCCGCCGAGCGAAGTCCGCCGAGGTTTAGCTCGTGTAAATAGTACTTTCTTAAACCATCCAGCACAATGCGGACTTTGCGACCATCTTCCGAAACCTTTACGCCTTTAACTTCCAAGTCTTCTCTGTTAATTGGCGGTGAACCGTAAACGGCGTGGTGTTTGTAAATGAAGCTACTCGCAGTATAAGAAGCTAAATCTTCCGCAGATTTGCGGTCAACGGGCATGGTGAAATCGATTTCAAAACCGTCGGGCGTGGCTTTGCAAGTCAACATTTCAAACGGTACTTTTCCGTTCCAAACTAAACGCTGTAAACCTTGATTGGCATCTCCGGCAGAACCCCAACCGCGGTTGGTTTCGCCGACGAATAATGAGCCATCTTTTGCCCAAACCATTCGCATAACACCCGATTGGAATCCGCTGCGGAAATCCCACGCCGCTCCCTGATATTCGCCGTCTATTTTTTCGAGGAAAATCCGCATGATTTTGGATTGCCCCTGGTCACCCACGAAAACTTGTCCGGCAAACGGCCCGAAGCTTCCCATTGTTCCGTCTTTGAGAAGTTCAGAATTTGAAATTCCTAATATTCCGTGCGGCAACCAAACGGCGGGCGTTTGGACCATCGGATATTTCTCTTTGAGTTTGTAAAGTGGTTCTCCTGCCACGTTGACATCGTTTTCGGGTTTCACAAAACCGCCGTTTCCGTTATCGGTTTGCATAATGTCGCGTTCGGCGTAAAATTCTTTAGCCGTTAATTTTACGGGAGAATTGCTTGCTTCCGCCCATTTCAATCCGGCAGGATGACCCATAAATGCACCTTTTTTTACGTGCCAAATTCCGCCCGAACCAACCCAATCGCCTTGATTATCAGTGTAAAATAATTCACCATCAATCATGCCCAATCCAGCGGGTGAACGAACGCCCGTTGCCCACGGAATGAGTTTTCCGTCAGGCGTGATTTTCTGAATCCAGCCACGGGTCGGAACGAAGCTTTCACCCCGCCACCATTCTTGAGTACCGAAGGCTACGTTTCCACTCACGAAGAAATTTCCATCAGGGGCTACTTTCGGGCCAAAAGAATACTCGTGGTAATGTCCCGAAATTGGCCATGCGTGAACGGTTTGGTATAAATCAGCTTCACCGTTTCCATCGGTGTCAACTAATTTTGTGAGCTCGCCGCGTTGGGCACAATATAACGCACCGTCTTTATATTCAAGGCCTAAGACCTCGTGTAAGCCAGAAGCGAATTTTCTGAAATATGGTTTCGGACTCGTCGGATTATCAACCACCCAAACATCGCCTCGGCGAGTAGAAATAGCCAACGAGCCGTTGGGCAACGTCACCAAACCGCCTACTTCAAGCAGAATGCCTTCCGGCACGGCGGGCGTTACAATTTTGTAGAAATCTTCTTCAGTCGGTGATTCCTGAGCCGTTAGGTTCGTTCCGCAAAATCCGATTAGCGAAACGAGTAGGTAGTTGAATATTTTTTTCATTGTTATGATTTACCCCACCCCGACCCTCCCCAATCCCGTAAGTACGGGAGGGAGGGAGAAATGAGTCGTTGTTTTTATTATTAAAATATCGCCATTTTACGGTTTTAAAACATCAATTCGTAAGTCACTTTGCCATTACTGATTGGAAGAACTAATTGCTGTATTCCGTTGACATTTCTGATTTTTGCGTTGGCGGCTTTCACGAAATAGGCTTTGTCGCCCACGGCGTATAAATCGCCGCTAACTTTTTCAATTTTACTTCCGTCGGCAATTTTAGCCATCAAGCCGCTTGGTGCGTTTTCAAAGGTTAGCGTTCTTTCTAAAGTTTTCCCGTCTTTCACCCGAATTTCATCGGTTGCCGAAGCCCCGAAAGCGTTGAACATAAACGTGGGAATACCTGACTCCATCATTTTGTAACCAAGCGGCTTGTAGCTGCTTCCCGTTGTATCGGTTTTCCAAGAGCCATCGGCAGGTGATTTATTGACCAGAAAATCAACACTTAGCGGCAATGCTTTTCCTATTGGTCGGGACGAACCGTCGCCACGATTTTCCCACATTGGTGTGGCATCCAAGAAATCGCCTCGCCACGCTTGAACTAACGCTGCGTTATCCATATCGTATGTATAATGCAAGCCCGACGGGTGTCCTACAGAAATGGCGTGAACAACCCGATGGTTTTTATCTTCGGGCATTTTTTTGAAATCCATGAAGCTACGCAGGGCAATTGGTTTATCAGCGTGAACCAAAATTGGGTCTGAGGGCTTACTTGCTAACATAGAACCGATGCTGTGAAAGGGCGTTTCCCGAAAACCAGGCCCGCTTATCCACAACCCAATAGCGGGTTTTAACCAACCATCCCGTTTGTTATTTACAATTTCTAATGAGTGCGTTCCTTTCGTCAAATCCACGGTTACCTCGACGGGTTCGGCAGCGGTTGACCAGTTATTTTTTGTGACTGCTTTTCCGTCAACTTTTAGCAATGTATTTCCCGACATTTGATAGTGAAACGTATATTTTCCATCGGTTGGGGCTTGCATTTTAGCCGTGTAATCAATGATATAATTGTTACTTTCTTTGCTTACTTCCCACGTTAATTGATCTATTTTTCCTTGGTCTTTTATTTCAAGGGTTGTTAAATCTACGTTTTCCATCCAGCTTCCATAATACACTTTGTACTCAATGTCAGAAAGCGTGGCGGACTGTTGATTGTAATTGCTGTATTTAATATTGCGGAAAGCCACCGAGCCGTGATCTCCTTGAATCCGTAACGGGCCAATTGCTATATCGTCGGCTTTCATTGAGCCACGGGTTGGCCCAGTAACTTCTGCGTTTTCGTGGAGTATTGTACCGTTGAGTGCTACTTTTATGAATTTTGCATTTTGAATTTTCTTTCCCGAAGCGTCAAATCTCGCAGCTTGAAAAGATATTTTGATATGCTGCCACAAACCCGGAGCTTTCGCCGCATTGGTGCGTGGAGCGATTCCTTCATAACCCTTTTGTCCTTCGGGCATGGCATCGTTCCAACGCTCGTAGATTCCGCCAACATCGTTGTACTTAGCCGCTGATTTCCCCCAGCTATCGTAAAGTTGCACTTCGTATTGCCCTTGCAGATAGATTCCTGAATTAGCTCCTTGAGCAAGCAAAAAATCCATTTCGATATCTAAATCTCCGTGTTCAAATTTGGAATAAAGTTCGTATTCTGCTCCGTACTTTCCCTTTTCATGAATGCAGGCAAGAACACCCGTTCCGGGCATTGTCATCATTACGTTTTCTTTTGATAAATCTGCGTTTACATCACTGACGACCCGCCAGTTATCCGCTGTTTTTTTAAATGCTGACAAATCATTCAGCGGAATGATTGTCTGGGCATAAGCGTTTGATAACACGGTTATTACAACCGCCAAACTTAAGAG
>JANQUM010000161.1 GCA_030731175.1 Spirosomataceae bacterium | reverse complement strand
GAGGCAATAAGTGAGCGTTGAGAAAAGGCTTCGTTCACAAAAAACCAACCCAAAAATAACGCTACCACGGGGTTTACAAAAGCGTAAGTAGATGCCAAAACGGGCGGGGCATTATTCATCAACCAAACGAACGCCGTATAGCCAACGTAAGAGCCGATACCAATAAGGTACACCATTGACCAAATTGTGATCGGGTCAATTTTTTGATAAATGCCCGTCAGCGTATAATCTTCTAAAAAAAGACTTGCAAGCATGGCAATAACACCGCCCGCAAACATCTGAATTGCAATGCCTTGCATGCCCTTTGCCTGCGGCGTTTGTTTACCAACAAGCGTTCCGTAGCCCCAAATTACGCTTCCCACAAATACAATGAATACGGGGAAAAACGGAATCGGATCTTCGGTGGCAGAAACGTCAAACGGGTTGAGTAGCCAAAAAATACCAATAGTTCCTAACAACAAGCCCGCTCCTGAAAGCAACGATGGTTTCTGTTTGCTAAAGAAGAAAAAGTCTATCACAAATACCCAAAGCGGCAACATCGCCACCAATAACGCCACGATGCCCGTTGGAATGTACAGGATTGCGTACGCTACGCTCGAAGTCCCGATTCCGGATAATAAAATACCGAGATACGAAGACCCATAAAATTCAGCTTTTGTGGGCAATTCCCGCTTTTGAAGCGTTGTGATAAGTAATAAAAACGAGCCGCCCAAGCCAAACCGAATGCCCGTAAGTAGCAACGGCGGCAATACGGTTATGGCATACCTGACACCCAAGTAAGTTGATCCCCAAATGATGTAAACCAAAAATAGGGCGGTGAATAACTTTGCTTTGTAAGACACTTTTTAATTGAGAGATGTGAGAAATTCAGAACCTAAAATCGCTTCACCCCAACCCTTCTTTCAGTAAATCGTGGAGATGCACAAAGCCGAGAGGTTTACCATTTTCAGAAACGATAAGCTGCGTTATGCTTCGCTCTTGCATAACTTGCAGAGCAGCTATGGCGTAAGCTTCCGGCTCAATTGTTTGCGGATTTTCACTCATAATTGCCTTCGCGTTCAAGTCCGAAAAATCAGCGTATTTGTTTAGCATCCGGCGTAAATCTCCATCGGTGATTATGCCAGAAAGGTTTCCCGCAGCGTTGGATACGGCGGTTGCCCCAAGTCTTTTAGAAGAAATTTCGACGATGATTTCCCGAACGGTGGCTTCCTCCGAAATTACGGGTAATTCGTGTTGCGGATAAATATCTGACACTTTTAAATATAGTCTTTTTCCAAGATTTCCGCCGGGGTGGAATTTAGCAAAATCCTGCGTTGAAAATTGCCGGGCTTCGAGCAAACAAACCGCCAACGCATCGCCAACCGCCAACGCTACCGTGGTAGAAGTTGTGGGTGCAAGATTAAGCGGACACGCCTCTTTTTCTACGTGGGCATTCAGCACAAAATCAGACTGAGCGGCAAGTGCAGAAGAAGTATCGCTCACTAGGGCAATCAGTTTATTTCCAAGCCTTTTGAGTAAAGGAAGCAGCACTTTTACTTCGGGCGTATTGCCGCTTTTTGAAATTAAAAGCACAATATCGTTCGGCTGAATCATGCCCAAATCGCCGTGAATGGCATCAGCGGCGTGCATAAAAACGGCGGGCTGTCCCGTCGAATTCATGGTGGCAACTATCTTTTGAGCGATAATCGCACTTTTACCAATTCCCGAAATCACTAACCTACCCGAAGAATTCAAAATCGTTTCAACGGCGGCAGAAAACTGCTCGTCAATTGTACTTATCAAAGATTCAATAGCCTTTGATTCGTGCAACAAGACATTTTGAGCGGTAGTAATAATTTTTTTGTTTAAATTCGTCACCTTTTAAATGTAAAGTTGGCACAAAAGTAAAAATAACTATTCTTCCAAGCTATTTAGAAGGGTAAATTCAGCGGCGTTTTTTGCCTTACTGCGTTCATTTTTCGGTAATTCATTTTTAACAGCTATATTAGCATAAGAGAAAAACGGGTTCGCCCGCGTATTCTACCGTCAACTATATAGCCTGCTAATACATAAAATAAACAACAGAAATTAATAAAAATCTACTGTGACAGCTATTAAGACCTCACTAAGAAAGACACTCAAAGAAGTATTTGGCTTTGATAGTTTTCGGGGAAAACAAGAAGAAATTATTCATACGCTTGCAGGTGGCGAAAACACCTTCGTTATTATGCCCACTGGGGCCGGAAAATCATTGTGTTATCAACTTCCGGCAATTGTACTTGACGGAACGGCAATCGTTATTTCACCGCTGATCGCCCTGATGAAAAATCAGGTGGATCAAATGAATGCTTTCGGCGTAAACGCCCAGTTTTTGAACTCCACGCTGAATAAATCTGAAATGACCCGCGTCAAAAACGACGTGCTCAAAGGCGTTTGCAAATTGCTTTATATTGCCCCTGAATCACTGACGAAAGAAGACAACCTCATCTTCCTCAAAAAAGCGAATATATCTTTTGTTGCCGTTGACGAAGCTCACTGTATTTCGGAATGGGGACACGATTTCCGCCCCGAATACCGCCGCATTCGCAGCATTATTGAAAGCATAAACCCAACGCTTCCGATAATTGCGTTGACCGCAACGGCAACGCCAAAAGTGCAGCTTGACATTCAGAAAAATCTGAATATGGATGATTCGACGGTTTTTAAAACGTCGTTTAACCGAGCAAATCTTTATTATGAAGTTCGGGCAAAGAAAAGTGCGAAAAAGCAACTCGTAAAATACGTAAGCGACCGCAAAGGGAAATCAGGAATTGTTTATTGTTTGAGCCGTAAAAAAGTTGAAGAAATTGCCGAGTTACTGAAAATAAACGGTTTCAATGCCGTGCCTTATCACGCCGGATTAGACGCCGAAGTTCGGAAGAAAAACCAAGAGGGGTTTCTTAACGAAAACATTGATATTGTGGTAGCTACCATCGCCTTCGGAATGGGAATTGACAAGCCAGACGTGCGTTTTGTGGTGCATTATGACGCCCCAAAATCAGTGGAAGGTTACTACCAAGAAACCGGACGCGGCGGCAGAGATGGGCTTGACGGCGATTGCCTCATGTTTTACAGTTACGCGGATATTCTAAAACTGGAAAAATTCAGCAAAGATAAATCCGTAACCGAACGCGACAACGCCAAGGCTCTTCTTATGGAAATTGTAGCGTACGCCAACTTAGGTCTTTGCCGGAGGCGGCAATTGCTGAGTTATTTTGGCGAACACATGGATAAAGACTGTGGGTTTTGTGATAATTGCCTGCAACCAACCCGCCGTTTCAAGATTCAGGAAGAAGCCGTTTTGGGCCTCAATGCTATTTTAGAAACCGAAGAACGCTTTTCGCTAAGTCATATCGCAGATTTACTCACCGCAAATCCCGAAAATGCCTACATTAAAAGTCATAACCACGACACCCTGAAAACCTACGGTAAGGGGCTTGATTTTTTCGGGGACGAATTTAACAAAGAACCAATTTTTAATCCACAAGGCAAAGCCGCTGCGAAGGCAGATAAAAATACCGAAGAAGAACTCACCATCACAGATAAGTGGCTTTCCATCATGCGGCAATTGATGGTGCTTGGCTTATTAGAGAAAGACCTCGAAAATATCAATGTAGCCATTCTAACTGAGCGTGGGCACGAATTTTTGAAAGCACCTTACGCAATAGAAGTTGCGGACGACCATAATTTCACCGATACCGAAGGTAGCGGAGCGGATGCACTGCACAACGCACCAATGCCCGGAACTCGCAGTTCTGCTGCCGACGAAACCCTTCTTTCTTTATTGAAAGCCTTGCGAAAAACCGTAGCAAAATCTAAGAACGTACCGCCGTATGTAGTTTTTCAAGACCCTTCGCTTGAAGAAATGGCAACCACTTACCCAACTACCGAGCAAGACCTCGCCCAAATTAGCGGCGTAGGAATGGGAAAAGTCAAGAAGTTCGGAAAGGCGTTTATTGAGGCAATTGCAAAATACGTTGAAGAAAACGACATCGAAACCACGCAAGATATGGTGGTAAAAACTGCCGTGAATAAATCTAAAACGAAGATTTTTATTATTCAGCAAGTTGACCGAAAAGTAAACCTCGACGAGATTGCCCAAATTAAGGGAATACCAATGCACGAACTGTACGACGAAGTGGATAATATCTGTTACTCGGGCACAAAACTGAACCTTGATTATTATATAGATCAGGTAATTGATGCCGACATTCAAGACGACATTTTCGATTATTTTATGTCCGCCGAAAACGATTCAATGCACGATGCGGTACTTCATTTTAATGATGATGACGAAATAAACGAAGACGAAATCAGATTAATGCGAGTTAAATTTTTGAGCGAAGTGGCTAATTAATTAGCTTAAATTACGAAAACACCCAATATTTCTACCTAAATGCACCCAAAACCCGCTCATTCATACAACGAACGCCCCGCTTTTTCGTCCATTTTAATGATAATTGGTTTTGTGCTGATTGGAATGGCTTTGGGGCAAGTCTTATTTATGTTAGTTGTTGTGCTTATCGGCGGCGTAGGTTTGAACGAATTTGCGGACTTGACAGGTTCGCTCATGCAATCACCAAACGGTTGGCTCGCTCTGATGCTTGGGCAGGCCGCGTCTTCGCTGTTTACTTTCGTTTTTTCTGGTTTACTTTACTGGAAACTCGTAGAACGCAAAAAGTTTAGCGATTTCAACTTCAAACCGCTTCCCGTTACAACCGTTTTTCTTTTTGCGATTATCATTCAGGTGTTTTTTCTACCGTTTAACGGTTGGTTACAAGCAGCAAACCAAGCCATGGAACTTCCCGCCGCCCTGAAAGGCATCGAAGATTTTATGCGAAACATGGAAGATAGCCTGTCTGGACTGACAGAGTTTATGACAACTTTCAGCACCATTCCTGAATTGATTTTGGCGTTTATAGTCATCGCGGTCATTGCTGGAGTTGGCGAAGAAATCATCTTCCGGGGTTTGATTCAACGCAAATTACAACTTGGGCTGAAAAACCCGCACGCTGCTATCTGGATCGCAGCATTTATATTTAGTGCCATTCACTTTCAGTTTTACGGTTTTCTGCCAAGACTAATGCTTGGGGCAATGTTTGGTTACTTCTATTACTTCACGGGCAATATTTGGGTACCCATTGTTGCCCACATTTTCAATAACGGGTTGGTTGTAATTTTACTTTACCTTTCGCACCAAAAATTAGTAAGTGCCGACCTCGAAAAGATGGATAACGTGCCCTTTGCCGCCGGAATCGCCTCGTTTTTTTTAGCACTTGGCATGATGTGGTTCTTCAGAAAATATATTGCAACCGAAAATCAGACGGGCATTTCCTAATCTGCGAGTAGTCTTGAAGTTTAGTTTTACTATAAATTTTCATCTTTCGTAGATTAGAAGTTATTTTGCGTTAAATACTTTCCTAAACTTACGCCCCAACTACTCTACCCATGCTTTATTACCTCTTTACCTACCTCGATCAACTCTTCGATTTTCCAGGAGCGGGCGTTTTCAAATATATTTCATTTCGGGCGGCGGCGGCGGCAATAGTATCTCTATTGATTGCGGCTATTTTCGGTAAACGCATTATCAGTTTATTACAGAATTTGCAAATTGGCGAAAGCATCCGCGACCTTGGCCTGGACGGACAAATGCAGAAAAGAGGCACACCTACCATGGGTGGTTTTATTATATTGGCATCCTTACTGATTCCCGTTTTATTATTCGCCAAAATTGATAATGTTTACATAGTTTTGTTATTAATAACAACCATTTGGACGTCCATGATTGGCTTTGCGGATGACTACATCAAAGTTTTCAAGAAAGACAAAGAAGGTCTAAAAGGGCGTTTTAAAGTGGTTGGGCAAGTAGGTTTGGGTTTAATTGTTGGGCTAACGTTATACTTCAACGATTACGTAAACGTCAGCGTAAAAAACGGCACGAATATAGATGGCGTTGCCCAATATACTAGTAAGCATTTGCTCGTAACCACCGTTCCTTTCCTGAAAAATAATGAAGTCGATTACGGCATCCTGGGCAATTACTTCCCCGATAATTTAGCGTGGATCCCGTATGTTTTAATTTGTATTTTTATCATTACCGCCGTTTCAAACGGAGCAAATATTACAGACGGTATTGACGGACTCGCCGCCGGAACTTCCGCAATTATTGGACTCACACTTGCTATTTTCGCTTACCTTTCGGGAAATAAAATCTTCGCCGAATACTTGAATATCATGCTGATTCCTAATTCGGGCGAAGTCGTGATTTTTTGTGCGGCATTCTTGGGGGCGTGCATCGGTTTTCTGTGGTATAATGCGTTTCCGGCTCAGGTTTTCATGGGCGATACGGGCAGTTTAATGCTTGGAGGCGTAATTGCCACCCTTTCTTTAATTCTGAGAAAAGAAATGCTCATTCCCATCTTCTGCGGAATATTTTTAGTTGAAAACCTCTCTGTAATCCTGCAAGTAGCGTATTTCAAATACACCAAACGAAAATACGGCGAAGGAAAACGCATTTTCCTGATGTCGCCGCTCCACCATCATTACCAGAAAAAAGGCTACCACGAAGCCAAAATCGTTACCCGTTTCTGGACGGTCGGCATTGTGCTTGCCTTACTAAGTTTGGTGACATTGAAGTTGCGGTAAAATGTAAATATCTCTCCTCTTCAAACATTATGAGCCAGCTTCACGACGGGCTCTTTTTGTTAAAAAAGTCAACGTACTGACTAAATTTAGCTAAATTAGGTCAGTATAGTGACCGAATTAACGAAAAAGGACTAACCCCTCACTTAAAAGAAAACCGAACTTTCACCAAAACTTGCGACGGGCGAAGCTGATATATTGACTCAGAATAAGCAAACGAACTGGCGGAAACCGTAGTTAGCGTTTTAATATTGAACACGTTATTCCAGTTGGCTTCGAGGTCAACTTTTGACTTCGTGAACGTATAACGAAACGTCAAATCTGAGAACAAGTTCTGCGAATTTTGATTGATAAAGCGGTTGACGTAAATTTCATTTCTGATGCCCAAATAGGTTTTTTCTGTTGGGTAAAAACTAAATTCTGCTTGATGCGTTTGCTGAGTTGCAACCTGCGGAAGCTGATTCTCAACGCTGTTTCTCAAATAAGACAATTGATATTTATATTCTACGCCAAACCAATCTAAGGCATCAATCGTCAATTTAGCGTCGGGGCGAATACTTTGGTATTCAACATTTGCGAGTACATCATTTATCAGTTGCTGGCGTTCAGTTTGTGAAAT
>JANQUM010000160.1 GCA_030731175.1 Spirosomataceae bacterium | reverse complement strand
AAAAATAGTTTAGCACCGCCGAGCTCGAGGCGATTATAGTCAGGACGAAGTAGGATGTGGCGAGCATGGTATTCTTGCCCGCGAATTTCGATAGTTTGAATTAGGTGAAAACCGAAGTCGGATTCAACCACGTCAGACATTTCGTTGGGTTGAAGTTTCATTGCTGTAGCTTCAAACTCAGGTACCATTTGCCCTCGTTTTGCCCAACCCAAATCTCCACCGGTTTCACGTGAACCTAAATCTTCTGAGTAAATTTTTGCCATAGAAGCAAAATCGTCGCCGCCTTCAATTTGCTTTTTGTAGTTTCTTAGTCGCTGCTTCAACTCATCTTTTTGAGCCTTGGTAACAACACCAAGCCGCACTATTTGTGCAACTTCTACTTGCTTTGGTATTTCAGGAATACTATCAGATGGTATTTTGCTGAAGAAACGCTTCACTTCGTTTGGCGTAACTTTAACGCCCTCCGTAATGGTTTGCTGCATTTTTTGTGCAATTAACTGCTCGGCAACGGTTGTTCGCACTTCACTTTTAAAAGTCTCTATTGATTTGCCAAATTGCTCAACGATATTTTTTTCACCGCCGTACATACGTGCCATTTGTTGCATACGAGCGTCAAGTTGTTCAGATATAACTTCTGGCTCAACCGTTACGGAATCAATTTCTGCTTTTGCAACCAGTAATTTTTGAATAGCAATAGATTCAAGTGCCTGACACTTATCCATTCCCTGATTTTCGGATTTGCTTTGCAGGATAATTCCTTCAACTTCAGATTTGAGGATGTAGTAATTGTCAACCTTCGCGATGATGCGATCAATGTTGGTATTGGGGTTTGTTTTTTCCTGCCCAATTGTAGCAAGAGAAACAAAAAGGAATAGTATTGAACTTAGAATTCTCATTAATTTGTGTTTGTTGTTTTCTTTAAGATACCTTCCGCAAGTTTTTCGTTTAACTCAACTGGATATTTTTTTAATAATCGGTCGTATAATTCTTTTTCTAACTGTGCCTGATACCCGTTTATTAATTGGGCTTTCGCTTCGTTAAAAGTTTTTGTTCTCGACGGATAAATCTCTTCGATAATAATCTTTTGTTGAAAGCCATCGTCAAGCAAGCGGCTGTAACTTCCCACTTTCCAGTCGATTCCGGTTTCAGAAACAATTTCGTCTTTGCTAAAGACATCATCAACTATTTCGATTTCAAAACCTTGATTTAATAAAACACGTTCTAAATCATTTAACGAATTACTAAAAAAGCGGTACGTAATACGTTGATTTTTTTGCCAGTCAAACCTATCTGCCGGTTGAGAGCTTCCAAAGTCAGTTTCTTTTATTCTCGTAATTGGTAAACCTTGTGATGTTAAATACTCTGTGAGTGTTTTAATGCGTGCGGCCGAGATGTATTCGTCTTCGTTTGTAAAAATGAGATCAGTATAATACTTTCTACCGTTC
>JANQUM010000159.1:6433-7385 GCA_030731175.1 Spirosomataceae bacterium | reverse complement strand
TGCCGCTAATTTGAATAAACGCCTGCACGGTTTGGGTGGTGGGGTCAATCAACCCGTTGATGCGTTTTACGAAGCCATTGTATTGTTTTTCGCCTTTCAGGTCTTTCACCGTAACTTTTTTTCCTACTTGTAAACTGCTCAAATATTCAGCGTTTACATTGGCTTCAAGTTCAAAAATGGCGGGATTGATGTAGCCGCCGAGTTTTTGCCCCGTGCGAACCAACGTGCCGGGATCAACGAGAGCTTCGGTCAAAATGCCCGAGAATGGTGCGTAGATTTTGTATTTCTGCAAACGCTCTTCCAGGTTTTTGATCGTGTAATACGTCGAGACAATTTGCTTGGCATTAATGAAGTATTTTTCGGTGTCGTTCAGTGGTTTTGGGAGTTCTTTTATTGAACCTTGAATATCGAATTCGTCGAGGTATTTTTGCCATTGTTTGTACGAAGCAGGCAAGTCAAACTTCAAATCGGGCATGATTGTCACGATATTGTTGTACAAAACGCTGCGTTGCGAAACGAGGCTGGAGTAAAATTCTTGCGAATCCATTTCCAACAATAATTCGCCTTTGTTATATCGCTGACCGGGCTTGAAGGGCTTTTTGCTTGGTTTCAAAACGCCTTGCACTTCCGAGAAAACTTCGATGCGTTGTTGGGCACGAATAGTACCGTTGGTTTCGATAAAAATGGGGGAATTGGTGTTTTGAACCGAACTTACAAAAACAACGCTGTTGCTTTTCGTCGATTTGCCTTTGGGGGTTTCTTTACTATCTGCAATTTTTTGTGAAAACAGGTACGCCCCACCGAGTAGGAGGATTCCCAGAAAAATACTAATAGCCAGCCTCATGAATTTTATCGAAAAATGAACAATATAATATTGCCACAAAGGTCAGGATAATATTATTAAAAATTTTGACAAATTGACTTACGGGGTGATTCGTT
Organism: Spirosomataceae bacterium; assembly: GCA_030731175.1. Lineage (GTDB taxonomy): Bacteria > Bacteroidota > Bacteroidia > Cytophagales > Spirosomataceae > JANQUM01. The sequence continues at coordinate 6,446 of JANQUM010000159.1, read as the reverse complement.
CGATGGATTGAAG
>JANQUM010000159.1:0-6423 GCA_030731175.1 Spirosomataceae bacterium | reverse complement strand
GAACAATACTAATAGCCAGCCTCATGAATTTTATCGAAAATTGTACATTATTATATGCTGCAAAGGTCAGGATAATAATGTTAGCAATTTCGACAAATTGACTTACGCGGTCATTCGTTCGATGGATTAAGGGGTTTAATCGACGATTGGAGGTTGTTCAACTCCTCAGACGGCAGGTTAATACCCGCCGCTATACTATTCATCGAGCCGACAGCTCTTCACAGCTTTGTATCCCTTTTTGTAACTTGTAAATTTGAAAGTGACTCGACTTACTTCGTACTAAAATGGTCTTTTTTATCTTTAAAAAGCACGTTGAACGATGTCATTGAGCCGTAACAGCGGGTAATGTATTGCTGGCAATCCACCTTGGCGGAGTCGTCGAGGTCGCTGGCGTTTACTTTTTGTTCGAGTACACGGAGTTTGTCTCGCATCATCACAATTTTATGAAAGAACGTTTCGATTGGCATTTCTTTCACCGAAAGGTTATCGTCGGCGGGTTTGAGAATAAGCGTTCCGTTTTTCCAACGATCGGCGAGGTCAACGGTTTCGGTTTGCCCGTTCCATTTTTCGAGAATATTTGTTAGCGTTTCTTCGATTTGCTGAAAGCTGACAACATCTTTCGGAGCGGAAGCAGCTTCGATGATTTCAAACTCTTCGTCGAAATAGAGCGTGTCTGCTCCGTGGTTGTGAAAAACTACGTCGTAGAAGTTTGCTCTGACATTAATAATTACACCGATGCCGTAGTCTTCGGTTTTGATGCGAGAGCCAATTGTGAGAGGTTTCATAAGCGGTTGTTGTTTGAAATTTATGTGTTTCAAACGTTGTGCCAAATTTGTTTTATTTCCATTCAAATGTCTCGGCGTATTCCTTAATAATTGGGCGGTAGTGGTCGTAGTTTTTAGTTTCTATAGAACACGTTACGATATAAACTTTTGAGTTTTTGACGTTATAATACTGCATCCAAGTTTGCTCAAAACCGTCTTTTTTTCCTCGGTAAACCATAAGTACTTTGTTGCTTTTTAGACGTTTACGCTCTAAAACAGTGAAATTACTCACTACTTTTGGCAAGTAACCTTTCGAGAAATCAGCGTACTGATCAGCGGTATATTTTGAACTTGATAGCTTGCTAACCGTAACACTGATATTTTCTGTAAAACGATCAAGCGAACTTAGCGTATCCCCACGGGAAAGCAGCATGCAGCTTGCATCTACGCAGCCCGCTTTGATGTACCAGCCCTCGGGTACGGTGATGCGGTATTCATTTAACTCGGCGATGACGGGCTTTTTCACCACAACGCTATCGGTTGTGGCGTCCGTGGTGTCTGCTTGGGCAAACGAGGCACTTGAAATAAGAAGGAGGAGAAAAGGGAGGTATTTCATGAGTAATTGAAGGTCAGAATTAAGGATTGATAGTATTTAAACTGTTGAAGGGTAGGGTTGGGTTCAACGAATTAGGTTTAAATATCGGTGACGAGCGGTAGGGCAGATGAAGCTTCATTGTTCATACTGTGCGTTTTAGAGGTTGATTTGATTTTTATAGATTTCCATTGTTTTTCTGTTCTTTTAAGACTTGCGTGTTAAAAAGCCCAAATGAAATAATGGTTAGCTATAAAGTGCTCGACAACAATAGCTTTTTTAGCTGTTTGTTAAAATTTACCGTTGTTTTTGTTTAAAATTTGTACCAATTGATTTACCGCAATTCACCTAACTTTACGCCATGCAGCAACGCACTATTTATAAGATTACGGTCAGCCAAAAAACATCAGCACTTTATATTCGGGAAAGCGAGCCGATTGCCACTTATTATTCTAACCTGAAACGAACCGTGGAGGCTATACAGACCACGCTTGCAGTACAAGGTTGGGAACACGGGAGAGTAAATTATTCAGCGGTTTACCGAGCGTTGAATGAGCGGGGGAGGTACGTTGAGAATTTCAGTGCGGGCGGTACAAAGTTCTTCCAGCTGACTGTTGATAAAGTTGTTCTGAATCCTTCTTTTACTACTTTAGGCGTTGAGGTTTCGCCAATAAAAGCAGGGGAATAAAAACTATAGTTAATACAAATAGGTCGCTTCCTTTGTGCGTAAATGCTTTATTTAGATGTATATTCACGCAATATTTTTGACAAGAGAATTTGTTTTAAATCAAAATGCGAAAAGGAAACTTACTACCCAAAAGTGCCTACTTAATTCCAAGATTGGCGGTTCTACTTTTCTTAATACATTCTTTTGCATTTCTCCATGCCCAAAACACAGAGGAATCAAGCAAACAAGCCCAAGCTTTTAACCAACGGGCCGAAAAATTCCTGCAAGCCGAAAACTTTGATTCGGTGCGGGTTTACCTACTCAAATCTAAAGCGATTTATGAGCAAGTCGGCGATAAAAAGCAACTGGCAAATACGCTGCATAAACTATCGCTGAACTCCTTTAAATTGGGGCAATTTGACCGCTCCGTCGAATATGATTTTAAGGCGTTGGCGTTACGGGAAGAGATAAACGACCGGGCAGGCATTGCTAATAGTTACGTTAATATTTCCACTGATTTTTTTTTCGTAGGAAAGCCCGAATCGGGCGTGGAATACGGCTCGAAAGCCGTTGAGCTTTGCAAAGAAGTAAATGACCAAATAGCGTTGGGTTTGGCTTATCACGGGCTGGCTTCCAATTATATGGACTTGAAGCAGTACCCCGAAGCCCTAAAAATGATAAATGCGGCGGTGGGAATAAAACAAAAAATAAGCCCCGGAGAATACACCGTTTTGAGTAGTATCAACACGCAGGGGAACGTCCTGAAATTAATGGGAAACTACAAAGCCGCATTGGTCAGCTACAAAAAAGTGATTGAAATGGGCGATAAGCTAAACGCCCAGCGAGGTACAGCAACGGGTTTGGCAAATACGGGGCATACTTACTTGCTGATGGGGCAAAAAAATAACGCCTTACCTTACCTTTTGCGTGCCATCGAGATCGGAAAAAAAATCAACTTTAAAGTTAATTTACCGGAGCAATACATGCACGTAAGTGACATTTACGAAAGCCAAGGAGATTTTGAAAATTCGTTGGTTTATTACAAGAAATTTAAGGCTCAGGAAGATTCCATTTTTACCTCCGAGCAAAACCGCACCACAACCGAACTGCAAACCCAATACGAAACGGGCAAAAAAGATGCCCTGCTGACCGTGAAAGACGAGAAAATCAGTCAACAACGAAAAACAAACTCGCTTTTTGTGGGTATCGCCGTCATATTAGCCGCATTTTTATTCACGCTTTATCGAAGTTATTTATCTCGCAATAAAAGACTCCGAATCACGGCGGAACTGAATCAAAAACTGGAAATCAAAAACGCCGAAAACGAATTGCTTTTGAAGGAAATTCACCACAGAGTTAAGAATAACTTAGAAGTTGTTTCGAGTTTATTGGCGTTGCAATCTGCTCAGATTGATGACCCCGATATTCAGGCTGCCATGCAGGCGAGCCAAAACCGGGTGCAATCCATGGGAATTTTGCATCAGAAACTTTACCAATCGGAGCATTTGGCGTTCATCGAAATGAAGAATTATTTCGTGAATTTAACCGAAAATATCTTGGATTCTTACAACGCCACTGAGCGGGTAGAAGTGGAGTTATCTATGGAAAATTTAGAGTTGGACGTGGATACCGCAGTGCCGATTGGTTTGATAGTTAATGAGTTGCTGACCAATGCGTTAAAGTACGCTTTCCCGGAAGGGACTTTGGGCAAAATTAAGTTGAGTTTAAAAGATATTGGAGACAATTTATTGCAACTTTCTATCGCTGATAACGGCGTTGGGAAAATCGCAGATGCTACGCCTAAAGGCACGGGTTTTGGAACCCAATTAGTTGAATTATTGACCCGACAATTAGACGGGAAACTGACCCAAATCATAGAAAACGGGACGATGATTTCCATTCAATTTGCAAAGAAATGAACAGCGAAAAAGTGAAAATTCTTATCGTGGAGGATGACATGATTATCGGGGCGAAAATCTCGATGCAGTTGGCAAATCTCGGCTACGAAGTAACCGGAATTATTCCGCGGGGAGAGGAAGCAATTCTGCACGTGGAGAACAACGTTCCCGATATTATTTTGTTGGATATTAACCTCAAAGGCAACCTCGACGGCATCGAAACGGCCACTCAGATGCAAGTCATCGCCGACGTGCCGATTATCTACGTAACGGCAAATACCGACGAGGTAACGTTTAATCGTGCGAAGGCAACCCGCCCGTATGCGTTCATTGCCAAACCAATGAAAAACCTTGACCTACAACGAGCCATTGAGCTAACTATTAGTAGATTAGCGGATAATCACCACGTTTCTTCCGAAACCGCAGAAGCCGAAAACTCAGAAACCCCTTTTATACTCAGCGACCGAATTTTCGTAAAACACGGCGGGAAAATGGTCAAAATTTTCATCACCGATATTCTTTACATCGAGGCGGATAGAAACTACTGTCAGATTTTTACGCATAATCAAAAATACACCCTTAGCATTACGCTCAAAGCCATGGAGGAAAAGCTTCCGTCGAAGTTTTTTGTTAGAACCCACCGTTCTTTTATGGCAAATATTTCACAAATAGATGAGGTTTCTGAAAGCCACGTACTCGTTGGCGGGAAGCACCTGTCACTCAGTCACTCGTTCCGAGACGAGTTGCTGCAACGTCTTCAAACTTTTTGAAATTGGAGAAGTGATAAAGTAGATTGGAGAAAAGCGAATCGGCAGTTTCGCCGTGAAACGCTATGTAATCCGTACCGCCGTATTTAATAATTTTTCAAGTTTTCGCAAACTTCGACAAAACTCTTCCGACCGACGAAAATATTGAAAATGAAAGCCTGAGGATCTGAACCTCAAACCTCAAACCTCCGAACTTTAAGCTTCAACCCCTTCGGTCAAAAAAACACCTCCTTCGGACAAAAAAACGGGGCGTTCGTCCTGAATCGTTTTTTCTTAGTAAGTTTTTAACCCAAGTTTATAAGGCAATTACTAACCTTTTAACTTGAATTTAGCGATGAAAAACGAAATTTTGCTTGGTGCACGCACCGTTGCTTCTCCCACGGAAATCGTGCAGCTTCGAGCAAACGGAAATTACACTACCATTTATTTTAAAGACGGAAGCAGCCTGTTATCCTCTACCAATTTGGGCGTTTTAGAAGAGCGATTACAGCCCTATTCGTTTTTTCGGGTAAATCGCTCGGTCATTATCAATCTGACCCACCTGAGCAGCTTCAAAGTACACTCGTACAAAACAAAAGTTAAGACGATTTCATTGCGAAAAAGTACTTCTGAAATTTTCCTTTCCAGAAGACGGTTGGCGGCATTTCGGGCGAGTGTAAATGCCTAATTGTCTATGAGTTAGCTCTATAGTATCACTATTCAATTCAATAAAACGGGGAAGCCGAAAACCGTTCCGATTACTGTCGGTAGAGTAGGCATAAAAAACAAACTTTTAACAATCATGAAAAAACAAACCTCTTCATTATTCGCCGTGGCTATTTTAGCAATAACGCTTGGTTTTAGTAGCTGTACAGAAACCAAAACTGCCGAAACCGAAACGGTTGCCGAAATGGCTACCGAAACCGCTCCTCCTGATATGGATGCCGTAAAGGCCAAAATCCAAGAAAGGGAAAACACCTTTGCCATAGCACAAGCCGCCGGAGATGTAGAAAGCCTCATTGCCTTATTTACAGACGATGCCATCAGCATGGGAAATGACCAAGAAACTTTGGTGGGTAAAGAAGCAATCCGTGCAGACATGGAAGCCAGTGCTGCCAAAAGAGTAGCGGGAAACACAGTCAGCTTTGAAGTTAGCGAAGTACTTGGCTCAGAAGACTTGGTGACGGAAATAGGCTTTTCGATCGACAAAAATGCAACTGGTGAAGTGATTTCTAAAGGCAAATACATGGCGATTTGGAAAAAAGTAAACGGCGAGTACTTGGTGTATAGAGATATTTATAATTACGATGCCGCAAAGAAGTAAGTAGGCAAATTATAACAACCCAATTAATTTAATTTTTCAAAATAATTTATAGCCATGAAAAAAGTAACAATTAGTATCCTAATGATGATTCCTTTCATCAGCTTCGGCCAAAAAAAGGACAACGGTAAAATTTACATCGAACACCCAGCCATCAATGTGGTGGATGCCTTCACCAAAGCTTGGGTGGCGGGAGATACCACCGCCATGAGCAAGATGATGACCAGCGATTTTAAGGCTTATAACGCAATGACTGCTACACCCGCTGGCAAAGCAACGGAGAAAGCCGCTTATCTCAGAAATGCCAGAATGTGGTTCGATCAACTGGATTATTTCTCCGTAAAAACCATGGATGGTTCTTATCCTGATGCCTTGGAATATACCAAAGATGCGAGTGATAATCGTGCAGTAACTGTTCAATCGTGGGACGTGCTG
>JANQUM010000158.1 GCA_030731175.1 Spirosomataceae bacterium | reverse complement strand
GCCGTGGGCGATTTCATAATTTGCATTTTGTCTTGTCGCAGATGTTAGCCAGAGCCTGTCGATGGATAGCTCGTTTTCTTGCGAAAACCTTATACTTCGTGGGCTTCGAGAGCTTTAGCCTGACAGCATCGTTGTTGCTGATCGATCATCATTTACACGTGGAAATTTTCGGTCACTATTTTACCGTCAAATAAATTTACGGTGCGGTGGGCAAAACCTGCATCGTACGGCGAGTGAGTTACCATCGCGATGGTTGTCCCTTCTTCGTTTAGTTCTTGCAAAAGTTTCATTACGTCTTCGCCATTGGCGGAGTCGAGGTTACCCGTCGGCTCATCGGCAAGGATTAGTTTTGGCTTGGCAACTACGGCTCTTGCAATAGCTACACGCTGCTGCTGACCACCCGAAAGTTGCTGCGGGAAATGGTTGCGGCGGTGCATCATATTCATGCGTTCTAAGGCACGGTCTACTTTTTCTTTCCGCTCGGCGGCGGGGGTTTTGAGGTAAAGTAGCGGTAATTCTACGTTTTCAAAAACCGTTAATTCGTCAATCAAATTAAAGCTCTGAAACACGAAGCCGATGTTTCCTTTGCGGAGTTGGGCTCGTTGGCGTTCGCTCATATCGCCTACTTCGGTTCCATAGAAATTATAGCTTCCAGTACTCGGATTATCTAACAAGCCCAGAATGTTCAGCAGCGTGGATTTGCCGCAACCCGACGGCCCCATAATTGCAACGAACTCCCCGTCTTTAATTGTCATGTCAATGCCGTTTAAGGCGGTAGTTTCCACTTCTTCGGTGGTAAATAGCTTTTGGAGGTTGGATGTTGTGATCATTATTAATTTAGGATTTTAGGATTTAGGTTATTAGGATTTAGTAATTTCGTTTTCATCCTAAACACCTCAATCAATGCGTAATTTTAAAGAATTATTAATTTGGCAAAGAAGCCATAAACTGACGTTACATATTTATAAAATTGTAAGTACATTTCCCTCTTTCGAGACTTTTGGGTTAATTAGTCAAATGCGGCGTTCTTCTTATTCGATACCTACCAATATTTCCGAAGGCTGTGGAAGGAATAGCAATCCCGAACTCGTACGTTTTCTTAATATTTCAATGGGTTCTGCGAATGAATTAGAATACCAACTCTTACTCAGTAGAGATTTAGAATATTTAGATAATGAAATTTATTTAGTAACAGAAAAAGAACTTGTTGAGGTTAAGAAAATGATGAATACGTTTATTCAAAGCGTTAAAAAACAAATTGCTGAGAATAAACCTCCTAAGTCCTGACTACCTAAAGCCTAAAACCTAACGAAGTTCCAAAACCTCCTTATCGCCATAATTATCGTACGAACTCGTGATGACTTTGTCGCCGGGTTGTAAGCCTTCCAATACTTCGTAAAATTGTGGGTTTTTTCTGCCCAGCGTTATATCTCGTTTCACTGCTTTTCCACCGTCTCCAT
>JANQUM010000157.1 GCA_030731175.1 Spirosomataceae bacterium | reverse complement strand
CGGCGAACTCATCGGTTAGGTTAAATTAACTTCGTTGTTTTATCTTTGTGGCTCAAAGCAGCTTTTTGCATCATTCTCAGCGTAAATACATGGTTTTTAAGGTACTAAAGTGGGCGGCAATTATCAGTATAATCGCTTTTCAGACATCTTGCAAACGCCACAAATTGAAGAAATCCGAGGTGTTTGTTCCAGGAAAAAACAAAGCAGATTCTACCGTAATTATCACGGAGAAAGCCCCCGTTTCTGAGCCGATAATTATTGCTCAACCCGACGAACTCGACTTCAATTACCTTAAAATTAAATCGAAGGTGGCGTTTAGTTCTCCTGATTTTTCGCAGACTTTTCCGGCAACAATTCAAGTAAAAAAAGACAGTATTATTTGGGTTTCAGTAGCAGTTGGTCTCGAAGTTGCCCGTGGAATCATCACGCCTGATTCGGCAATTTTTCTTGACAGGTTAAACCGAAACGTGTATCAATTTGGCTACCAAGAACTCAGCGAATTTATGGGTTTTAATATTTCCTTTGATTTGGTGCAGGCGTTATTGGTTGGAAATATGCCAATTTACGTGCGGGACGAAGACGTGGTTACAGAAAACGGCGGCTTTATTACGGTGAAACAAAACGTTGGTGAATTAGAAGTTGAAAACACCATAGATGCCTTTAAAAACAAGCTCACTCGTGTTTTAGCTCAACGTGCGAATGCCCCAAACCGCCTTGTTATTACTTACGCCGATTTTACCAAAACCGAAAACGGCGAAATCCCGCAGCGAATCGAAACCCGGGTTGAGAAATTAGCGGTTGAAACAGAAACAACCACTTCAATAAATATTGAACATAACAAATTTGAGTTTTTGGAGCGGGACCTTCGTTTTCCGTTCAGCGTTCCGAAATCCTATACGCCTGTTTCGTTAAAAAAATAACGTAAATTTGGGCAGCTATCGAAACGCTGTTTTACAACTAAATTGCATGAAATTTTGGTATTCACTTCTCGGGATTCTCCTTTTTGTTTTGGGCACAATTTCCGCCCAAACGCTTTCCCGTGATGAACTGGAAAGAGAGAAAAAAGCGAACCTCGAAAAAATCAACACAACGCAGAAAATACTGAACCAAACCCGCAAACAAAAGACGAGTTCGGTGGGTGAATTGCGGGCGTTAAATAAGCAAATTTCTTCGCAGGAAGAACAGCTTTCGTTGATGGAACAAGACCTCGGTTTGATTGAAACAGAACTGAAAGGACTCACCACCGAAACTTCCCAACTTGAAGACAAAATCGTCGTTTTACGAAAAGAATACGCCGGAATGCTCTACCAAGCCTCAAAAACAAGCGGTAGGATTAATCAACTGAGCTTTATTCTTTCATCAAAGTCGTTCAATGAATTGGTGATGCGGTACAAGTACATTCAGCAGTATGGCGATAACCGCAAACAACAAGTTGAACAAATTAAAAAGACATCCGAAGAATTAACGCAAAGGCAACAGCAATTGGCTGATAAAAAAAGCAGCCAAGTTACCATAAAGCAGCAAAAGCTTACCGAAGCCCAGCAGCTTACAAAGTTAAAAGGCGAGAAATCTCGTGTGGTGAATGATTTATCCAAAAAGGAATCACAACTTCGAGCGGAAATTGTCGCAACGCAGCGTTCGGTGAAGCAATTAGACCAGCGTATTTCGTCCGTGATTCAGCGGGAAATTGCCCGACAAAATAAAATCAGAGAAGAAGCAAGACGAGAAGAACTTGCCCGTCAAGAAACCCTACGACGCGAAGAGAATCAACGGGAAGAAAATCGGAGAGCCGAAGCAAAAAGACAAGAAGCCCGTCGCCGTGAAGAAGCAATCGCCGCCGCTCCTAATGAAGTACTCCCACCTATTGTGGAAAAAGAAATTCCCGCACCCGCTCCTGAAGTAGTTGCTGCTCCGGTAAAAATAACCGCTGCCGCCAAAGAAGTACGTTCGGTTGCTTTGGCAGGAGCAACTTTTGCGGCCAACCAACGCCGCATTCCGTGGCCGGTAAAAAGTGGTTTCGTTTCTGATAAATTTGGAGTGAAAAACCATCCCGTTTTGAGAGGTGTTCAGATTGATAATAACGGCGTAAATATCCAAACGCAGTCGGGAGCAACGGTTCACGCAGTTTTTGACGGAACAGTTATGGATGTAACAGCAATTCCTGGATTAAATAATGTAGTGGCAATTCAGCACGGTGATTTTTTTACCGTTTACGCCAATTTACAATCAGTTTCGGTGAGATCAGGGCAGCAAGTTTCAATGAACCAAACCATCGGAACAGCCGCCACCGTGGAAGGAATTACCGAAATAAATTTTCAAGTTTGGAAAAACACCAGCCGACTGAATCCTGAATTGTGGTTGGTTAGGAAGTAGTAAGTTTTTACGCATTATTTATTCAAAGCTCATGCTCATCGACATCGAAAATATATACTCCGCGGCCGGGCGGCTTCGGGGCGTTGCAACGCACACACCCCTGATGCACAATATCAACTTATCGGAGAAGTACGGGGCAAATATCTACCTCAAACGCGAGGATTTGCAAGTAGTTCGTTCTTATAAAATACGGGGAGCATACAACAAAATGGCGAGCCTTTCTGCCGAGGAACTCGCCAAAGGGGTGGTTTGTGCCAGTGCCGGAAACCACGCTCAGGGCGTTGCGTACGCTTGCCGTTTGATGCAGGTAAAAGGCACAATTTTTATGCCCACCACCACGCCCGCCCAAAAGGTAAAACAAGTGCGGATGTTCGGGAAAGAGTGGGTAAACGTAGAAATGGTGGGCGATACCTACGACGACGCATCTGATGCCGCGAAAGTCTTCGTGGAAACGAATGAAAGCGTTTTCGTTCACCCGTTCAACGACGTGCAAGTTATCGAAGGGCAAGGAACGGTAGGCTTGGAAATTTTCAAAGATGCCGATTTCAAAATAGATTACCTGCTTTTTGCCATTGGTGGCGGTGGGTTGGCTTCGGGGGTTTCTACGGTTTTTAAACAACTCAGTCCCAAGACAAAACTGATTGGCGTTGAGCCGTTGGGTTCGCCATCCATGAAGGTTTCGATCGAAAATGAAGCTGTCACAACTTTGCAGCAAATTGATAAATTCGTGGACGGGGCCGCCGTAAAACGAGTGGGCGAAACCAACTACGAAATATGCAAAACAAACCTATCTGAAATCATTCTTATTCCCGAAGGAAAAGTCTGTTCTACCATTTTACAATTGTACAACGAAGAAGCTATCGTTGCCGAACCTGCCGGAGCGTTGAGCGTTTCTGCTTTAGACGATATAAAACACCTAATAAAAGGCAAAAACGTCGTTTGTATTATTGGCGGGGGGAATAACGATATTACCCGCACCGAAGAAATTCGGGAACGCTCGCTACTTTACGAAGGGTTAAAGCACTATTTTATCGTGAAATTTCCGCAACGTGCCGGGGCAATGAAGGAGTTTTTGGAAAATACCCTCAGCCCCACCGACGACATCGTTTTCTTTGAATATTCTAAAAAAACAGCCCGTGAAAGAGGCCCGGCGATGGTCGGAATCGTGATTCAAAAAAGAGAAGATTTTGAGCCGCTAACCCAACGCATGAACGATAGCAATATCCAGTTTACTTACCTAAACGATAAACCGGAATTATTTGAGTTTTTGATTTAACTTTCAACCACCTGAATTTGCCCTTCAGGTAGTAAATCGTGGGTGTTCATTCTCAGATAAAGTTGAGCCAAAACCACCACGTCTGCTTGGCAATAGCGGTTAATTTTTTCAATGTCTTTTTCTACGTGATACGTGTGGCTCACCATTGAGCCGTCGATGTCTTGTTTGCTACTCGGAATATCAAAAAGAGCGGCGAGTAAATCTAACGACGTAAAGTGCTTATAGTCGCCAAATTTCCACATTTCGAGGGTGTCTAAATGCGGAATATTCCACGGCTTTTTACCCGATAATTGCAAGATATTGGGTAGTTCCATGCCGTTTAATAGCATCCGGCGGCAGAGGTACGGGAAATCAAATTCTTTACCATTATGAGCACAAAGTTGTAGGTTATTTTTAGCCCGGTGCTTTTCTATAATTTTAACAAAATCAGTCAAAATTTGCTTTTCATCGTCACCGCAAAAACTTGACACCCTGAGCTTTAAATCGCCATTTTCTTCGTAAAACCCTCCAAAACTGATGCAGATAACCTTTCCGTATTCGGCATAAATAGCCGCTCGGTCAACGTACATTTCGGCGGCGGTAAGGTTATCATCATTTTTGAGAAATGATGCTTTTCGTTCCCAATGTTTTTGCAGCCGCCCGTCAACGTGCTCAAAGTCAGCCGACTGAGCTGCGGTTTCTATATCAACAAACAGGATATTTTTTAATTGGGTAAGAAATTGGTCATTCATGGCTAATTAGTTTCTTGAATGTCCAATTTCGACATTTTTTTCTTTTTCTACTATTTCCTTCAAAATGTGTTCGGCGTGAACGCGGGAGTTTTCAATGAAAAGACTGTGCGTATTCATACCGCCGCAAACCACTCCAGCAAGGAAAACATTATTCAGGTTAGTTTCCTGCGTATCGCAATCGTAGCGGGGTTGCATGACTTCATCGGGAGAAAGTTTAATGCCCATTTTCTCTAAAAAAGGCAGGTTTGGCTTGTAACCCGTCATGGCAATTACCCAGTCGTTCGGAATTATGACCTCGCCTTCGGGCGTAGAAATAACGATTTCTTTTTCCCGAATTTCTTTAATTTCAGAATTGAAATGAGCGTTTATCGAGCCTTCTTTTATGCGGTTTTCAATGTCAGGTTTTACCCAATATTTCACCCGTTTGCCAATCTCTTCGCTTCGAACAACCATCGTTACGTTCGCCCCTTTTCGCCACGTTTCGAGGGCGGCATCCACGGCGGAGTTATTCGCTCCAACCACAACCACGTTTTGCATTCCATAAAAATGCGGATCGTTGTAATAGTGCGTTACTTTTGATAAGTTTTCGCCCGGTACGTTCATCATATTCGGAATATCGTAAAAACCCGTGGCAACCACCACGTATTTGGCTTCGTACTCCCCTTTTGAAGTTGAAATTTTGTAGGTTTCATCAACCGGATTTATGCTTTCTACCGCTTCAAACAGGTTAATATTTAACTTCCACTGCACCGAAACCCTTCGGTAATATTCAAGGGCTTCCATACGGGTCGGCTTCGGGTTAACGGACATAAACGGAACGTCACCAATTTCTAATTTCAGCGATGTGCTGAAAAAAGTCATGTTCACGGGGTAATTATAAAGCGAGTTTACCAAGCACCCTTTTTCAATTATTACGTAGCTCAGCCCAGCCTTTTCGGCTTCAATTCCGCAGGCAAGCCCAATTGGCCCGCCACCTATTATTACAATGTCGTATTTTTTCATAATCTATTTCTTAAAAACTACCGCATTTCACGTTACAAAGGGCTTTTGCAGAACAAAAGTTCGTATTTTTGTTCAAACATAGTAGTTGTATATGCATATGAAAAAAATCAGTCCGTTTCTTTTAGTTTTAGTACTTTTCGGGTGTTCTCAGAAATTTACCAAATACGAAGATGCCGCTAAGAGCTGGGAATCCGAAATTCAGCGTTTAGAGGCTCTTGACAAAACTGAAAAAGACCCCAAAAATGCCATTTTGTTTATTGGCAGTTCGAGTATTCGGCTTTGGGATAATATTGCGGACGATATGTCTCCGTACCCAACGATTCGGCGGGGTTACGGCGGGGCAAAACTATCCGATTTGATTTTTTATACTGAACGGTTGGTTTACCCACACGATTTTCGGGCATTGGTGGTTTTTGTGGCAAATGATATTTCAAATACGCCCGAAGATAAGTCGCCGCAAGAAATTGTGAAATTATTCAAAGAAGTGGTGAAAACTGTGCGGGAAAAACACCCGAAAAAGCCCATTTTCTTGGTTGAAATTACGCCAACAAACAGCCGCTGGGAAGTTTGGAACGAAACAAAACGGGCAAATGAGTTAGTAAAAAAATACTGCGAAAGCACCTACGACCTTTATTATATCGAAACTGCTGACGGCTTTTTAGGAACAAACGGCAAGCCCCGTGCCGAGCTTTTTCGGGAAGACCAATTGCACCTAAAGCAGGTTGGCTACGATATTTGGGCGGAACAAATAAAAGGACGTTTACGCCAAGTTTTAGGAGAAATCTAACGAGTTAAATTACTCGTTTTCTGCGTCTTTGATTTTATTCAAAATGCTTTCTTTGGTATCCGTTGCGGTTGTTTCAACGGCATCTTTAATATCATTCATCACGCCCATAAACACGTCCATGCGTTCGGGTGAAATTTTTTCTTGAATCGTTTTGTTGAAAGCAATAACGCCTTTCCGGGCGAAACTACGCCGTTTTTTTCCTTCGTCTGTCAAGAAAACATTAACAAAACGCTTATCGTCGGCATCAGTTTCACGGTAAATCCAGCCTTTTTCTTCGAGGGTTTTGAGCGTTCGGGTTAGGCTGCGTGGTTCCATCCCTATTGATGGGGCAATCTTGGTAGCAGGAGTTCCTTTTTCCAAGTCAATATTGAGCAAAACGTAACCGATAGACATCGTCATGTCTTCTTGTCCGGCATACAAATTGTACATTCGGGAAACGGCGTGCCACGTCCATTTAAGATGAAAATCTACGGTTTTTTCTTTACGCATATTGGTGGATGTAACTTCTAAAGGTTAACTTTTTGAACACAAAGCTTTTAACCCACAAAGTTAACCGCTCGCAAACAGTATGCAAGTGTAATGCTCAATTGTGAACGTAATTTCGGTTTTCAGAAAGGGTAAACCGCAACCTTGGTTTTATTATCGAAGACGAACGACTTCTTTTTGTCGGGATAAATCAGGTTCAGCAGGTTCGTTTGGTCGTCAAAAAGCTCGGTCATGATGCTGTTGAAAATGGAGTATCCTTGAAAATTTGCAGCAGGTACTTCCACGTACAACCAAGTGGCATCAAGTTCAACTTCTTTTCCGATGAAATCGTAGGCAACAACGTCTTTGTTTGGTGAAACAAACGCCAAATGCTTCCGTAAATATTTGAGCGTCAAAGCATCAGTTGAATAATCTTCGGGTTTAATTTTGACGGCTTTCCCATTGTTTATTTCGGTCAACGCTAATTCCAAATCATCGGTAAAAACCCGAATGGTCATTTCCAGCGATTTGGTTTTTGGGTTGTAATTGATTTCCGTCAATGACGTGTGAAAGTCATGAACGGCAGGTTTTGGCGTAAAAGCTGAAAGGCAAGTCAGTAAAAGTAACAACAAAGCAAGCGTATTTATTGAAGACTTGCTGACTTGCTGACTAATCGACTTGCTGACTAATTGGTTGTTCATCGTAAATCGTTGTAAAAGACGAATACCATCAACGCCAGAATGATTAGCATTCCGAGTTGTTGCGTGCGTTCCAC
>JANQUM010000156.1:2447-7433 GCA_030731175.1 Spirosomataceae bacterium | reverse complement strand
TGGTTTTGCAGCCTTTTGATAGGGTTTTTGTCCGGTCAATGGCAAATTATGAAGTGCAGAAAGTCGTAAACATTGAAGGCGAAGTGAACTATCCGGGCCCCTACGTTATTGGAAATAAGTCCGAGCGAATTACAGATTTAATAGAACGTGCCGGAGGACTAAAGCCAGAGAGTTACATAAATGGAGCTAAGTTCTTCAGAAAGGACAAACAAGTTGCTATTAATTTAGAAACGGCAGTTGGTAAAAAAGCATCTGTGAGTGATTTATTACTCTTAGACGGCGATAGGTTAGTAATTCCAAAAGCCGCTGAAACCGTTGCTTTTCAAGGCGAACTTCTTAACCCAATTGATGTGGCTTATCAACCGGACTATTCGTTTCAGGATTACATCGCTCAGGCCGGTGGTTTTACCGATAGTGCGTTTGTAAAGAAAACTTATGTTGTTTACGCAAACGGGCTAACCGACAGAACTCGTTCCTTTTTAGGCATGAATATTTACCCTAAGGTTGAGCGGGGAATGACCGTTGTTGTTCCAACTAAAAACCGCAACCGATGGACAGGTGCAGAGCGGATTTCAATCAGCACCGGGCTTGTTTCTATCTCTGCCGTATTGCTTACCTTATTTAGGTTGCTGTAACAAAAAAAGTGCAAGCCCCTTTCGGAAACTTGCACCTCGCATAGATGCACTCAGTAGTTAGGTTCGATCACCTAACTACTCAAGTGCTAATTTCCTGAATAAGCTACCCAATTTTCATTGAAGCAGGTTACGCCTTCCGGATTTACGCTTGTTAAAACACCTGTTTTTCGGTCGAGTGTCCAGACGTGTAAAACGTTCTTTAACTGCCTTTTTTCCTCAGAAACAACCAAGGCGAATAACGAAGAGTTATTCCGCCCATTGAGCGAGCAATTTTTTAACTTTACCGTAAAATATTCTTCTTTAAATGGTGGTATTTCTACAATATCTATCACCCGCATTTGGTAATCATTCGTACCCAAATGACCATCTTCAAACTTTGAAGAAATTAGATAATGTTCGTTTTTGTGAGATTTAATGTGGTTTACGCCGTAGTGTAAATTAACTGCTGTACTCGATTGGCTACTATAGCCCGAAATTTCCGAAACATCTTTGAAAATATTCCCAACTTTTATGCGAGAACTCTGCTGCGACGATGCGGCTGTGCAACTCATCAAAAAAGATGCCAGAATTAGAACTTTCTTCATTTAAGCAGTAAAAGTATGTTTATGATCGGTTTTCATGGCGATAGCCGTAAAAACTCTTACTTTTGGTACAAAATAGAGCAAAAACTATACCAATTAGATGAACAGAAAAATACAATCCGCACTTATTTCGGTCTTTTACAAAGATGGCTTAGACAAAATTGTCCGCTTATTGCATGATAATCAGGTAACTATCTACTCTACCGGAGGCACACAAAACTTTATCGAAGAGTTAGGAATCCCAGTTATTGCAGTAGAAGACCTCACCTCCTACCCGTCAATTTTTGGAGGAAGAGTAAAAACACTTCACCCGAAAGTTTTTGGCGGAATTTTACACCGGAGAGCAAACGAAAACGACGTAAAAACTGCTGCTGAATTTGAAATCCCTGCCATTGATTTAGTAATCGTGGATCTTTACCCTTTTGAAGAAACCGTTGCTTCGGGAGCATCGGAGGAAGATATTATCGAAAAAATTGACATCGGTGGTATCGCACTCATTCGTGGAGCGGCAAAAAACTACGAAGACGTACTTTTAGTGTCGTCGCGTTCACAATACGACGACGTTTATGCTATTCTCGAAGAGAAAAACTGTGCCACGGACCTCGAAGACAGAAAGCATTTTGCTAAACTTGGCTTCGCCACAAGTTCACACTACGATACGGCAATTCATGGTTATTTTTCAGGAATTGAAAACGCCGAAAATTTCCGCACAAAACCAGCCAAAACACTTCGTTACGGCGAAAACCCGCACCAAGCTGCTACATTTTACGGTGATTTAGAAGCAATGTTCGAGCAAATTCACGGAAAAGAATTATCGTACAACAACCTCATGGACGTTGACGCATGCGTACGCATGATTGACGAATTTGAGGAACTAACTTACGTCATCGTAAAACACAATAATGCGTGCGGCGTGGCTTCGGCGGCAACTCCAAAAGAAGCGTACTTGAACGCATTGGCTTGTGATCCGGTTTCGGCGTTTGGAAGTGTAATCATCACTAACCATAAAGTTGATAAGGCTACCGCCGAAGAACTAAACGAACTATTCTTCGAAATCATAATTGCTCCTTCATTTGATGAAGACGCATTAGAAATCTTGAAAAAGAAAAAGAATCGCCGCTTACTTATTCGTAAAGAGGTTTCACTCGGAAAAACTCAGTACCGCAGCCTACTCAACGGAGTATTAGAACAAGACAAAGACCTTTCAATCGAAAAAGCAGGAGACTTCAAAACAGCAACAAGCAGAACACCAACCGCAGACGAAACCAAAGCCTTAGAGTTTGCCTTGAAAATCTGTAAACACCTGAAATCAAACAACGTTGTTTTAGCAAAAGATGGGCAAATGCTCGCTTGTGGAGTTGGACAAACCTCACGGGTCGATGCCTTGAAACAAGCCATTGATAAAGCCGCCGAATTTGGTTTTGATTTAAATGGTGCGGTTATGGCTTCGGAAGCTTTTTTTCCGTTCCCTGATTGCGTAGAAATTGCAAAAAACGTAGGAATAACCGCCGTGGTGCAGCCTGGCGGTTCTATCAAAGATCAACTGTCTATTGATTATTGTAACGAAAATAACGTAGCGATGGTCATGACGGGCGTACGGCATTTTTTGCATTGAAACCGAAGCCCTAAAGCCCTAATCCTCCCTCCCGTAAGTACGGGAGGGAATTCCTTATAAATACTTCCGAAATCTATTCCCTAACAAACTATGAAAGTACAATTTTACGGAGCTGCCCAACGTGTCACTGGAAGCAAGCACTTAGTTACTACCGATAACGGCACTAAGATTTTATTAGACTGCGGTTTGTTTCAGGGCATCAATACCACAGATCTAAATCAGCAGTTTGGCTTCGATCCGAGGCAGGTAGATTACGTTATTTTATCTCACGCTCATATTGACCATACGGGGTTACTTCCACGTTTGATACGAAAGGGGTTTTCGGGGAAAATATACAGCACCCACGCTACGCAAAGCCTTTGCGAAGTTATGCTTGCCGATTCAGCAGGGATTCAGGAACGTGATTTAAAACGAGTAAATAAAAGGAGAATCAAGCGGGGTGATGAGCCTATTGAGGTGCTTTACACGCAAGCAGACGTTGATAAAACGCTTTCGCTTTTCGAGACCTTTGATTACCACAAAGAATATAAGGTTGGGGAAGACGCCACGTTCAAATTTTTCGACACCGGACATATCCTCGGTAGTGCCGGCGTTTATTTGACTTTAAACGAAGGGGCAGCAAAGAAAACCTTATTTTTTACCGGAGATATTGGTCGCCCGAATGATAAAATCCTTCGCAGCCCAGAG
Organism: Spirosomataceae bacterium; assembly: GCA_030731175.1. Lineage (GTDB taxonomy): Bacteria > Bacteroidota > Bacteroidia > Cytophagales > Spirosomataceae > JANQUM01. The sequence goes on along the minus strand of JANQUM010000156.1, from coordinate 3,915 downwards.
CCTTTTCCGCAAGCAGATTATATTATTTCAGAATCTACGTACGGCAATCGACTACATTCTCCGGAGCCAGACGTGAAAGCACGGCTTTTGGCGGTCGTTAGGAAAACCTGCGTCGAAAACAAGGGAAAAGTAATCATCCCGGCTTTCTCTGTTGACCGCACGCAAGAACTCGTTTACGCATTGGATCAACTCGAAAGCGAAGGCAAACTACCCCGTATTCCGGTTTATGTTGACAGCCCACTTTCGGTGAAAGCAACGATGGTGATGAAAAGCCACGAAGAAGAATTCAATAAAGATATTTTGGCTTATATCAAACGAGACGGCGATGCCTTCGGGTTTAGCAACTTGCATTATATCACCGATGTGGAGGACTCAAAAGCGTTAAACGTGCCAAATAAGCCTTGCATCATCATTTCTTCTTCGGGAATGGCAGAAGCTGGGCGAATTAAACACCACCTCAGAAATAATATCGAAGACGCAAGAAATACAGTATTGATCGTAGGATATTGCTCACCAAACTCATTGGGATTTGCCATTAAAAGCGGACGTGACGAAGTACGGATTTTCGGAGAAAACTTCAAAGTAAACGCTTCCGTAGAAGTCATGGATTCATTTTCTGCCCACGCCGATTACGCCGAAATGATTGATTACCTAAAATGTCAGGATACCACGAAGGTGAAGCAACTATTTCTCGTTCACGGCGAAATTGAAACCCAAACCGCTTTTGCCGAACGTTTAAAAGAAATTGGTTTTCAAAACATCATTATTCCGCAACAGGGCGAAGGATTTGATTTGTAAATTAACAATCGCCTTAGGTGTTCAAGAATTCAGAGTATGTGTCCAAAATAGAGATTTATAGTTGCATTATTCCTGATAAAGCACCTGCAAAACGGTTTGCCCTACGGCTTTAAGCGTATTTTTATCAATCACGCTCATATCGTCATCGTGCGTATGATGCCCCGCAAAAAACGTATTTTCGGTGCGTTTTAAATCAATAATATCAATCATCGGAATTTTAGCATTCTGAATAACCGGAACGTGGTCGTCGGTAATTCCTCCGTCCATTTTTTCGTTCACAAAAAACTGACTGAAACCTAATTGACTTGCCGTATTCCAAACGTTTTGAACTACGCTCGGAGCAATCTGCATCGAATATCCTTCCTGCCTAAAGGTTGCCCCTTTCGCACCTACCATGTCAAACAAAATTCCAAAATAAGCCGAATAATTTGGTTTGTGTAAGTTCTTCGACCAATACTCAGAACCTAAGCAATAACCCCCATATTCTAAATCCGTTGTCCCCGTATAACCTTCGGGCGTTCCCCAATCTTCGGCATCAAAGAAAATGAAGTCAATTCCAACGGTTGGTTTTGTTTCGGCGGTGGCAATGGTTCTCGCAATTTCGAGTAAAACAGCAACGCCGCTTGCTCCGTCGTTTGCTCCAGCAATAGCTTCATTTTTACGTTCGTCG
>JANQUM010000156.1:0-2437 GCA_030731175.1 Spirosomataceae bacterium | reverse complement strand
ATAATATTCTTCGCATCAAGCGTTTTATTGTCGTAAGTGGTGGCTTTAAAGTCTTGCTCAATTACTTCTAATCCGCTCCCTTTCAATTCATTAATGATCCACATCGCCGTTTTTTTATGGGATGCCGTATTCGGAACTCTTGGCCCAAAAGCGACCTGTTTTTCCACAAAAAGAAAAGCCGAATCAGCATTAAAAGTGGGGGCAATAACGGAAGGTTTGGTATCAACAATCGCAGTTGATTCTTTTGGTGATTCTTTACAAGCATTTATCGCAAAAAAAGCTGTAAGTAATAGAAGTAATCGTTGTGTCTTTTTCAGTATCATATTTATCAGTAAATAAAGAATTTCGAGGAAAAGAAAATTTCAAATTTCAAATCTGACATCTCCAATCTTCATAACGTGGCGTAAAGCTATCAGATTTGAATGATTTTGAAAAATTTATAATTAGAATGCTTATCACTTATTTACCGAACGTTGCCACGAAACAAGAATATGTGTACATTTGCCCTCACTTACGTTACGTTGCTTACTAATAATCAAGAACTTACACGATGAACAGACTCTCACTGGCTGTTTTGGCTACTACCCTATTTTTCGGTTTGGCGTCTGTCAAACCCTCTTCAGATGGTAATCCGACCGAAATTTTCGGCGGAGCAACCCGATTTGTGAACTACAAGATTTTTGGCAAGAAATACGCCAAAACACCCATTTACAATTCAAAGCTTAAAGGTCATGCTTATTATATAGTTAGCGGGCACGGTGGTCCTGACCCGGGAGCAATGACTAAAAAAGGAAAAGTTTGGATTTCGGAAGATGAATACGCCTACGACGTGAGCCTTCGCCTCGCCCGAAATTTGATTGGTCACGGAGCAACCGTTTACATGATAACCCGGGACGAAAACGACGGGATTAGGGATGAGCATATTTTGCCGATGGATAAAGACGAAACCGTTTGGGGCGGCAAAAGTATGCCGCTGAACCAAAAGGCACGCTTGAACCAACGAACTTCGATCATTAACAAATTATACCAAACTAACAAAAAGAAAGGTTACAAGAAACAGCGGGTTATTGTAACGCACGTAGATTCGCGTTACGTAGGGAGAAAAGTGGACGTTTTCTTTTACCATAATCAAAACAGTAGTGCAGGAAAATCTCTTGCCAAAACGATGTTCAACACCATCAAAACCGAGTACACTACCCACCAAAAAGGTCGTGGCTACGACGGCGTAGTGTCTTCCCGTGATTTATGGATGCTGCGAGAAACTACACCGACGACTGTTTATATTGAGTTAGGAAATATCCAAAATTCCTTCGATCAAAAGCGGCTTTTGATTCCAAGTAACCGGCAGGCAATCGCCAATTGGCTTGCGTTGGGGGTTTTGAAGGAAGGATGAGGCTATCGTTGAAAAGCCCGCGACCTAACGCCGTGGCAATTAAGTTAATCCGCAAACTCAATTCTCATCCCAAGCCCAATCAATTTTGTGCTTCATGTCTTTGATAACCATGTTGTTGTCTTTAAAATACGCCCTAATTTCATCGACTTTATCGTAGTTTTTGGCTTCTTTGTATTCTTTATAAAGGTTCAGCATTCCGTTTACCACCGTTTCGCCGTCGCCGAGTTGTTCGGCTTTTAAGCCTAAAATATCCTCGAAGAAAACAACGTAATTTTCTTTCAGTTTTGTGAATGTTTCCTCACCTAATTCAGCGGGTTGAAGTTGCTGCATGAATACCATATTCACATACTTGAGCATCGTAAATAACTGGGCAATTGCCACGGCGGTATTTAGATCGTCGTTCATAGCGATGTAAAACGTCTCCATTGCTTTGACCACAAATCCCTTAGCCTTTTCGTTGATTGGCAAATCGGCGGCTTCGTACTCCATTTCCTTTACCATTCGTAAACCATTCACCAACCTGCGGAAAGCTTTCTGTGAACCCTTCATGGCATCGTTTGAGAAATCGAGCGTACTTCGGTATTGCGATTGCAACATGAAGAAACGTACCGTCATCGGGCTGTACGCCTGATCCAGTACAGGGTGATTCCCGGTGAATAATTCAGCAGGTAAAAAGCTATTTCCCAACGACTTAGACATTTTCTGACCGTTCACGGTCAGCATATTGGTGTGCATCCAATATTGAACAGGAGCTTCGCCCGAAAGTCCTTTCGACTGAGCAATCTCGCATTCGTGGTGTGGAAATTGCAAGTCCATGCCACCACCGTGAATATCAAATTTATTTCCGAGGTATTTTGTACTCATGCAAGAGCATTCTAAGTGCCAGCCGGGAAAACCATCTCCCCAAGGGCTTGGCCACCGCATAATATGTTCGGGCGAAGCATTTTTCCAAATCGCAAAATCCAACGGATTCCGCTTTTCGGATTGCCCTTCGAGTGTACGGGTTTCGTTCAATAAATCTTCCAGAATTCTTCCCGAAAGTGC
>JANQUM010000155.1 GCA_030731175.1 Spirosomataceae bacterium | reverse complement strand
ATGCAGCCCAAACCGATTGACACAACGCCAATTGTGCAATTTTTAGAACGGGATCAACACGATAAATGGCGATTCATGACGCTCGGTTTCGGAGATCAGATGGCGTGGCTTTCGGCTCAGACTGCCGCCCAGTCGGTTGACGGCAATTATCACTCTGCTCGGAGGCTTCCCGAAATGACAACCCGTCCGCTCGAACGCTTAGAAAACTCTAAATTCAAAGGTGTTCAGGGACTCGGTTCGTTGCAGCAATTCCTAACTATTCCCGAAAAATATTACCTGAAATTCATTTTTTCCAACGATAAATTCTACGACCCAATATTGTATTATTCAGGGTGGGAACGAGTGCAGCGACTTGAGAACGGGATTATGGTGTGGCAAAAGCAAGACATACCTCCGTTACCGAACGTACTGCCCACGAAAAATTTACCGAAAATTATGAAAATTTTATGGGGAACACTGCCACTAACGGCATTGGTGGTTGCTCTCGGTATTAATTTTCTCTTTGTTTGGTACACACGTTTTCGTTCAAGACCCTTCTATCAAGACGATTACAAACGACATCAATTGGTACTTCCGCCTATCAAAAAGCGATTATTGGTGTTTATGGGTGTGTGGGTTTTTGTAATTGTGGGCATTACAAGTGCCGTAATAATTAAGCAATTTTTGCAGAAGCCAACAGATTCTCCTAAAGGTGTTTTGATGGCGTACTATAATGCCGTCGACTACAAATATTTCAAAACGGCGTACGAACTTTTCAATCCCGAAAATCGCCCAACGTTCGACGAATATTTCATTAAATTGTCAGTAGTTGACGGTATTTTGGCTTCCTACGCTAAGTTGGATAATATGTCGATTGATTTAGAAAAAGTCAATGAAAACGAGTACGATGCCGTTGTTTCTACCGAGTGGATTACGCCCGTTGAACAATACCACACAACGTACAAACACAAGGTGGTTAAAGTTGATGGCGAATGGTACATTCAACCGCCCGATTTTGACCCGAGTATTCCGCCCGACACGTTTATCAACGAAGCTTTTCTCAGCTTTCATTCGCAAGGGAAACGCCGTGCTACTACCGAACCAACCATGCACGATGACGTGATGGACCGTCCTGAATTGTACATTATTTCGGCTCGTTTAGTGAAAAAAGACAGTAGTTATTCGGTTGTTGGAGAATTGCAAAATACAGACAACCTTCCTTCTCACGTTACGTTACAGGCTGATTTGTACGATAAATACAATCGAAAGTTAGTCAGCTACAACGCAAAATACGCCACCATTCACCGCATTTTACCGAAGGAAACAATAGCATTCCGAATTGATTTTGAAGCCACCGCTTGGGTAAAAGAAAATGACCTTGATCCAAGTAAATTTAATCCGGTAGAATTTGAAGCGTTTGAGTTTTCGAGTCCGCCCGTTGCGTTCAAATTGCTTGCCCGTGCGGTCGTAGATAAAAACGATATCTACCGCTCAATTGGGGTGCAGCAAATCAAACTTGATGATAAAAAATTGACTGGGGAAGTCATAAATCACGGAACGGAGGAAGTCAGCATTCCGAAATTATTGGCGGCATTTTATGACGAAGATAACTACGTAAAATGGGTAGAAACCTACTTTTTGCGGGAAGGAGTCAGGCAGCAGCGAAGCAGGAAATTTAATTTCACCGTTTCCGACTTTTCTGACTTAGAAGTAATTCGCAAAGCTAACGCAAGCGATTTGTACGTAAACGGTTTGCCCAATGAGTCTTTCAAACCAAGTAGGGTAGGAGATGCAAAAAGTAACACGCTTTCAAACAAAAATCAACGGTTCAACTTACGGGTTGACGGTTATATCGGTAATCCGACAATTTACTAAATGAACAAGCAACGCCGGAAATATAACATTCTGATAATAAGTAGCTTGTCGCTACTTGTTTGCTTGTTTATGGCTTACTTTTTACTTAGAAATCCGGCAACAAATTCGGTAAATATACCTGAAAAGTACGCTATTAATTTGCCCGAAACCACCAAGGCAGGAACAAGGCTCTGCATTGGTCATGCCGAGTGGATGAAAGGTTGTGATCTAATAATAGAAAATTCGTGGGGAATTTCGATTCAAAAAATTGAAGGTGAAAGTGGCTTGTGTTGCCTTGAAGATAGCACTATTCGGCAAAGTGGATTGTACGATATTCACTTGACGTGTGACGGCAAAATTATTGCCGCCCGGAAATTAACGGTTTTACCAACTGCTGCCGCTGAACCTTTGGAGGTTTATTTAGGCTCGAAATCAATTACTGCCGACGGCGGTCGGCATTGGGCGATGATAACAGCCATTCCCGTTGATTCGCTGCAAAACCCGGTTGCTGCCGGAACTTCGGTCGAGTTCGACTTTTTTCGTCCTGATGGAAGTGTGCAAAAAAAATCGACCCAAACGTCAAATTTGGTAGCGTACGAAAAGATTTACAGCGGTTCGAAAGTTGGAAAAACGATTGTGGGAAGTAAGACGGGAAGTGCCGTTGGTCAAGAAAAAGTGTTGTTAGAAGAACCCGGTTATCCCACAAATTTCTCTATTATGGCGGTAAAGGTGTATCCGTATGCGGATAGTCGACAGTTTTTCTTGGTTGAATCTTCCGAAATTACCGATGAGTTTGGAAATAAAGTAGCTGACGGAACGCTCGTTATTTATACCATACGAGATGCTGATGGCTCACTGCGGCAACTGACCGCTTACAGTATTGACGGCAGAGCGAATTTAGTTGTGCAAAATCCCGATTTGGCGGGAGATTTATCAATCATCGGAAGGGTATTTGGCAATGTTAATAGTAATGATTTAAGCGTTAATTTTAAACGAGTTATTACGGACCTTCCTGTGCAATTCGATTCGAAAAATCAGCAATTAATAATTGGTACACTTATCGGGCCGTTGGGTCAATACGTAGCGGATGGCTCAGAAGTTAACGTCGAATTTCAGCCCGGTGGTTTAACTAAAACGGCGGTTATTTTAGAGGGAAAAGCGAAAGCAAGTACAAAAGAGTTAAAGAAAGGCACGTACACGATTACTTTCAAGTTCGGAGGAATGGAAAAAACGATAAAATTCAGAAAATGACGGACAAAAAAAGCAGCCTTTTTTTTAAAATAATATTTTCAGTCGGCGTAATGCTGCTTTTGGGAGCTATTGCCGGAGGCTTGGGTAAGTTACTCGTATTCTTTAACACAGGCAGTAATCGGGAAACGATGTTAAACACCGTTCCCGACATTCCTAATGAATACACGCCGAAAATTAACTGGTTAGCAGATGATGAAGACACAGGAAGACCGATGGAGGATTTCAACCGACAGATAATTTCTCGTGATTACGTTCGGGCGTTGTACCAACGAAATTTAGCGTTGCTTTCTGCCGATACGTCCAGCCTGAAAGAGTATTATACCGTTGATGCCCGACCAAAAGTTTATGCGGCCGTTCGATTAATTGATAAAGAAAACCGAGCGATTCAGAAAGCGGAACTAAACCACAACCTGAAACTGCATTTTTATTCGGCAGACGGGCAGTTGGCTTCGTTTACAGATTTTGCGGTGGAGAGTCGGCAGCGAGTAATTGATATTGAAGGAGACCGCCGAATTTTCTCGGATAGTTCGGTTGCAGATTTTCAAGTACTCATGCAATTAGACGACGGTTTTTGGCGGATAAAACACTTAATTCGGGAAGAAGCCACCACTCTTGCAGACTCGCTGAGTCAGGCGGTCACAAGCATTTCTGAGGAACAAATGCGGCGAATCCGCTCAATGAAGGGCGTAAATTATTACCCGCAAAAAACGCCTTGGAAAGACTTTTGGTTGAATTACGACGAAAAAATAATTGCCAAGGATTTAAAAATTATTAAAAAACTACGGCTGAATACTGTTCGGGTTTTTATTAACTACGAGCAGTTTGGCAAAGGAAATGTCGTGCCCGAAATGCTCGAACGGCTGAATCATTTTTTGGATACCGCCGAAAAAAATAAGCTCGGCGTAATGGTGACACTTTTTGACTTCAACTCCAATTACAACCTCCTAAACTTCCCCGCAACTGACCGCCAACTCGAAACCATTTTGACTCGTTTTAAGAATCATCCCGCAATTTTGGCTTGGGATTTAAAGAATGAACCCGATTTAGATTTCTATTATCAAAACGAATTTGACGTGAAGGAGTGGCTAAGCCTGATGGTGCGGCAGGCAAAAAAGTACGATAATTCCCACCCAATTACAATTGGTTGGGCCTACCCCGAGAGTGCTTCGTATTTGTCAGAAAAATTAGACTTTATCTCCTTTCACTACTACCGAGATGTTGAAGAATTAGGCAATGTCATTGATACGCTAAAACTTCAGATTGGTGAAAAACCACTCGTATTGCAGGAATTTGGGCTTTCTTCCTACGAAAGTTCGCTGTTTCCGATTTCGGTCTCACCCAAACAACAGGCAGAGCATTTACAAAAAGTGCAGCGTATTTTGACCGCAAAAGGAAATATTCCGTACATCTACTGGACACTCTACGACTTTGAAAACGTCAGCAGCGAGATTGCGGGTGGAAGACCTTGGCAAATAAATACCCAAAAACACTTCGGAGTAATTGACATAAACGGTAACTTAAAACCCGTTGGCAAGGTACTGAGTGCAAAGCAACCCAATATTAAAGTTTCGACCCTTGAAAAAATTCCGTTGTACTTAATTAGTTACCTGCTTATTGGAGTGATTTTTGCGGGTATTTTTATATATTCTTTCCCCTTTATTAAGAAGTTATTTAAAAGATGAGTAAAAAAATGAAAGTGGCAATTGTTTCGAGTTACCCACCGAGTAAACGAACGCTCAACGAATACGGATTTTACCTAATAAATCATTTTAGGGATAAAGCCCACGATTACGAAAAAATCACGCTCATCTCTGATGAACTTCCAGAGGGTCAAACGTTCGACTTTGGAAATCATCCCGTTCCGATAGAGGTTGCCGAAGTTTGGGATTTTAACCGATGGACAAACCCGCTCAAAATTCGAGCGGCAATTAAACGGTCCAAGGCAGACGTAGTATTATTTAATATGCAATTTTTGTCTTTCGGAGATAAGAAAATTCCAGCAGCATTAGGCTTACTTACACCTTGGTTAGCAAGGCTTTCTGGTGTCAAATCGGTGGTTTTGCTCCATAATATATTAGAACAAGTTGACTTATCTTCTGCCGGAATTACGGAAAACAAATTACTCGCCCAAATTTATAATTTTATCGGAACGGTACTTACTCGTATTATTCTGAAAGCCAATTTGCTTGCCGTAACTATTCCAAAATATGTGGAGGTATTGGAAGAAAAATACAAGGCGAAAAACGTGGCGTTGATTCCGCACGGAAGCTTCGAGTTACCTCCGCTGCCAAGTTTTGATTTACCAGTTGGCCCTTTGCAAGTCATGGCTTTTGGGAAGTTTGGTACGTACAAAAAAGTTGAAGCAATGATTGAGGCGGTAGAGTTGATTCGCTCCCGTACAAATCTTGATATGGAAATTGTGGTAGCTGGAACAGACAGCCCGAATACGCCCGGTTATTTAGCGGGAGTTGAAGCGAAATACAAAGTAGTGAAACAACTACGTTTTACGGGTTACGTAGAAGAAGAGGATGTTCCAAAAATATTTGGAGAAAGTGCCGTTGTGGTGTTTCCTTACACATCCACTACCGGAAGTTCAGGCGTTTTGCACCAAGCTGGAAGCTACGGAAAACCAGCAATTATGCCCAATTTAGGCGATTTGGCGATGCTCGTAAAAGAAGAAGGTTACGGCGGAGAATTTTTTGAGCCAGACTCGGTGGAAAGTCTTGCGGATGCCATCCAAAAAGTATTGGAAAATAACGAATACCGCATCAAACTTGCCAAGCAGAACTACTTCGCCGCGGCATCACTTCCGATGGAAGATTTGGTGGATTGGTACACGCTACATTTTCGGAATTTATTGAAAAAATAGCAACTATTTATATTCCCCAAAACCAAAAAGTAACCCTAAATTAAGCTTGACTCCTTGCTGATAAGTCAGGTTCATATTTAGGGGGCCAGCCCGAAATCCGACCATTGGTGCAACTTCAAAGCGAGTGCTTTCTTTTACGCCGTTTTCATTCCCCAAAGCATCAATAGTGCCAACAACTCCGTTTAGAAGACCTGCTTGTAGGGCTGCGTACGGCTTAAAACCCGTTTCCTTGAAATAATATTTTCCTTGTAAACCGTACCGCAAATCAGCCGAGGCTTGACCTGAAACCAATTTCCGTCGTGCGTTTGCGGTCAATCCAAAATACCCTCCGGCTTCAATAGCTGGCCTTGGTGCAATACCAACCTCAATTAGGTTAAGATTTAGGCCTACACTTTTGCCAAGTGAGCCACCTCCAATTCCAGTTCCGATTCTAAATACCTGCGAAAATGATGCGATGCTGACGGTAGAAAAAAGCAAAATTAAAGCTGTTTTTTTCATTAAATAGAAATGGATTTTTAGCTGTTTTAAAACGAGCCACAAAAGTACGGTAATAAATCTGACGGCGACTTATTTATACTTTTTTCTTGCTAAATAATGTGTGTAGTACATGGTAGCAGACCATTGTTACAAATAATACAACCATCAGTCCTATTTGAATGTGGATAACTTGTTCAAAATCAGCGTGGTACAACGTGATTAGGATAATTTGAGCAACGCCGCCAATTATTGTAATCCAGACGGGTAAACGCCGGTCGAGGGATAGGTGATAATAAACAAACACGTTCGACAGTGCGAAGAGGGCGGTGGCAAGCGAGTATTTCCACAGCAGCGGAGCAACAGATTGGTACGCATCGCCAAACAAAATTCCGACCATTTCGGTAGGGTAAAAATAGGAGGCGGCTATAATTACTGTAGCAATTATAGCGACGATTGCCAAACCACCGAGAAAGTATTTTGTATGGCTTTTGCCTTCTTTTTCGAGTTTAATTACAATCGGAAAAAGGAGGGTAACGACCGTCCAGGTTCCAAAATAAACGATTCGCCCGATAAGGGCCAAAGCGGCGTATAGCCCCGCTTCGTACGGAGGAAAAAAGTGCTTCACCAATAAAATATCGCTGTTGTTTATCAGAATTTGGCTGCATTCGTACACCAAAACCATTAACAGGAATTTCATCACAACCGAACGTTCAAATTCACTCGGGTTACTTTCTTCATTTGTTTGGATGGTTGTTCGTGAAACCAGCCAAGTGGCTACTAATGAGAGCGTTAAACCCCAAGCGACGCCATTTACCCGATAACCCAAATATACCAAAAGCATAGTTACTGCGAGCCGTACCCACATTTCTGTCTGGTAAGTCAACGCCAGTTTTTTGTAACTCAGAAGTCCTTGTAAAACTCCTCGGTTTACACTCATTAAAAGATAAACCGGTAACCCAAAGCCAAATATTACGAAAGGCAGATAGGAACTCGTTTGAAAGAAATCTTGCCAAAAAACTGACATCGAAACCGTAAAAACGAAGAGGAATGCTCCGAGCCC
>JANQUM010000154.1 GCA_030731175.1 Spirosomataceae bacterium | reverse complement strand
GCTATGGCTTATGCTGAGACAGAACAAACTCAATAAGATATTTATATTAAATGACCATTCGACGGCTGCTAAACTAAATACCCGTTTTTCAACAAATTTGTTTACGTACTTACCAGACCCAATATATGATTACCCAAATGATGATAGCGTACTGAATATCAGAGAGAAGCACGACATATCAACTGACAGAATTATCCTGCTGTGTTTCGGAATGATTGACGCAAAAAAAAATGTTGCCTTAATCATTGATGCGGCAAAAGAGCTACCGGATGCAGTTGCGAAGAAGCTATGTATTTTAGTAGTTGGTAAGGTTCGAGAAGAATATACCACTACCCTAACTCAATCAATAAACATTGCTAAAAAAGAAAATACTCAATTACAAATTGAGCAAGTCAACGGATTTGTAACAGATGCCGAAATGGAGAGCTACGTGAAACAAAGCGATTGGATTTCTTTAGCTTACGTTAATTTTTATTCTTCAAGCGGAGTAGTAGGTTTAGCAGCGAGACACAATAAGCCTATTTTAGCTACACAGTTTGGCGTTATAGGTCAGCAAACGCAAGAATATGGGTTGGGTATATCAGTTGATGCCCGTAAGATTGCTGAGATAACAAGTTCGCTTGAAATAATAGTGAGTCAAGAGCATCACTACCCCAGATCAGCTGAACGCTTTGTTAATGAACATAGCCCCGAAAACTTTATAAAATGCCTTTTACAAATTCAGTGTTGATTTTTGATAGACCTCATAGGTTTCGTAAGTCATTTTTTCAAGCGAAAAATCTTTTACTCGTTCGTATCCCTTTTGAATGAGGTTTTTTCTCAAGCTTTCGTCGAAAAGCAGCGTGTTGACTTTTGAACATATGCTTTCTTTGTTTTTTGGGTAGAAATACAAGCCAGCACCTTGTGCTATTTCTGGGAAGCAGGAAGTGTTGCTTAACAATACGGGGCAGCCAGCTGCAAATGCTTCAATTATGGGCAGACCAAAACCTTCATATTCTGAGGGGTAAGCAAAGGCGATCGCGTTTTTATACAAATTATAAAGAGTGGCATCATCAACAGAGATTTGCTTGACTTTTCCTTGAATACCCAAAGCATTCATTTGTTGAATTTCCTTTTTACAAAAATCGCCGCCACCTACACACAATAACCTAAGGTTATTTTTTAACAAGACCTCAGCAATAGAAGCTACAAACACATCAAAGTTTTTATACAAGTCCCGTGCCCCTATGTATAACAAGTAACCATGTTGAGCCTCTAAAAAAGACGTAGCGGTGGGCGTATGTTTTACGAAGTTAGAGCCGTGATGCACAACGGACACCTTGTCGGGGTTTATATCATAAAACTTTAGCAAGTCCTTTTTTGTATTTTCTGAAACAGCGATAACTTGGGTCGCCTTTTCTAACAGCTTTTTTTTCTTGTCAAACTTAACCCCATCCAGGATACCGTAGCGTTGATGATAAATTTCTGGTATTGCATCATGATATGTAACCACAAAGGGTTTTTTACCGATAAAGTCTAAGAAATAGGGATTATGAAAAGTTGGGTGAAAGACATCGAATTTATTCCTGAGCAAGTGGTACGCAGCATTTGCTCGATTGAGATGAGAGAACACCGTACCGGTTCGGCTACCAATAAACTGGCTAAACGAACTACCGTTGTAAAATGATTTATCCTGTAAGTAAAAATTATTTGAAAAACCCGTTGCCAAATTAACATCATGACCTTTAACAGCAAGATTGCCCATCAAATCTGCGAAGTAGCGAGATACGCCGCCGTAAATACTTCCCGTAAAAGCCTGATGGTCATAGAGTATTCTCATATTTTTCAATCGAATAGGTTCTTTTTGTGTAGGACGTAGCGGATTCGAACCGCTGACCTTCGCCCTTTCAAGGCGACGCTCTAAATCAACTGAGCTAACATCGTGAATGATTTCTCAAACAAGATTTACAGCCGCAAAAATAGCGGTTAGTGGTTGATTACCAAGGTATTTGCCGAAATTACCCTTTGTATAGGTTTTTGGAAGGAATACGAGCAAGCAAGAAAAAACCAGCTATAAAGAGTACTAAAATAAGTAAAACTGAGTTTCGCATACTGCCTGTTGCCTGCACTATGGCTCCAAAAGCAAATGTACCGATAGACATCGCCAGTTTTTCGGTAATATCATAAAATCCGAAATAAGAAGCGGTGTCTTTTGTATCGTCTGGAATCAGCTTTGCAAAAGTAGAACGTGAGAGTGATTGCACGCCGCCCATAACCAAACCAACTACGGCGGCAATAACGTAAAATTGCTCAGGAGTAGTTGTGAAATATGCCGCCAAAGGCGTAGTTGCCCAAATAGCAATGATAATGCGAAGAGCTGACGTATTTCCGTATTTTTTAGAAAGCCAAGATGCTAAATACGAACCCGGGATAGCAACTAACTGAATCAGTAAAATAGTGACAATCAGGCCAGTAGAAGGAATTTTTAGCTCCTCGATTGCAAATATTCCGGCTATGAAAATAATGGTCATTACGCCCATGTCATAAATAAAGAAAGCGATTAGGAAACGCTTTAATAATTTACGGTTTTTCAGCTCATTAAAAACTGTTTTTAGCTCCTCAAAGCCTTTAGCAAACCACGAAAACTGAAACGGTCGTTTTTGGTCTTTGGGTAAATGATAGAACGGAATTTGGGCGAAGGCAATCCACCAGACGCCAACGGTAATGAACGCAATTCGAGTGGTTAATCCTGAATCAGAATCGGCTTGAGTAAGTCCGAAAAACTCAGGTTTCATAATCATCAACAGGTTGAAAATTAGCAATAACACGCTGCCAACGTAGCCAAAAACAAACCCCTGAGCACTTGTTTTGTCGTAGCGATCTTCGGTGGTGATTTGCGGTAAAAAAGAGTTGTAGAATACAATGCTGCCGCCCCAGCCAATCATTGATAAACCAAACGCAATTACAGCACCTGAAATAGTATCTTTCGTGAAAAAGAAGAAATAAATGCAACTCAACGCCCCTAAATAGCAGAAAAACTTCATGAACATTTTCTTCCGACCGCTATAATCTGCCATGCTGGTCAAAATAGGATTTAGAAGAACTAAAACGAACGCTGATACGGATAATGTGTAGGAGTAGAGAACGTTATTGTCAACTTGGAAGCCCAAGAAATCAATCATATTACCGCCGTCTGCATTTACTGCTGTTGCTTTGTAATAAATCGGGAAAATAACGGAAGTGATGACAAGGTTATGGACTGAATTTGCCCAGTCGTACATGCACCAAGCATTGATAACCTTTTTCTGATTTTTTATAAACTCCATGTAAGGTTAGGGGAATAGATTTGCAGAGAGGAAGGGATTCGAACCCTCGGTACAGTCACCCGCACACACGCTTTCCAAGCGTGCTCCTTAAACCACTCGGACACCTCTCTGTTTGAATATGCCGTGGAATCAATTGCAAAGTAAACGATTTTTTTTTAGCTATCAGCAATCAATAAAAATAATCTAAACCGTCATTTCTCCGGCAAGCGGTTGCCGCAATTTTTCAACGATTTCTTCACGGGGTAATTCCTGCCCCAATAAAAACATGAGCTTCGTAATGGCGGCTTCGGTGGTAATATCTGAGCCGCTGATAACGCCAATTTCGCCGAGCATTCGGCTGGTTTCGTAATGCCCTTGCAGTACACGCCCGCCCGTGCATTGTGATACGTTGTAGATGTAAATACCGCTTTCAATTGCTTCTTTTAGTAAATCAATAAACCAATCTTCTGTTGGGGCATTTCCCGCTCCGAAGGTTTCGAGAATTACGCCTTTTAGGCCGTTTATTTTCAAAATCTTTGCAATCATCTTTTCACATATTCCGGGAAATAGCTTTAGAATAATTACATTTTTATCCATCCCGAATTTCGGATTTAGTTCGGCGTTTTCTTCGTGTGGTTTGATGTACGGGAAACCGTAATCTGCCGTTATGCCAACGTCTGCTAAGAAGGGATAATTTTCTGAATCGAAGGCATTGAATTGACTGCTTTCTGACTTCTTTGCTCGGTTTCCTCGCAATAATCGATTGTTGAAATAGATTGCCACTTCTGAAATTACGGGTTTCCCCTGAATACGATCAGCGGCAATTTCTAACGCAGTAATGAGGTTTTCACGGGCATCACTTCGGGCAACACCAATGGGCAATTGAGCACCCGTGAGAATAACGGGTTTATTCAGTCCTTCGAGCATAAAACTAAGAGCAGATGCCGTGTATGCCATGGTGTCTGTTCCGTGAAGAATCACGAAAGCGTCAAAACTATCGTATTCTACGGTAATAAAACGGGCGATTTGTTGCCAAATTTCGGGCGTAACATTTGACGAATCAAACGGCTTTTCAAACGGTAAAATGCTTAGGTTGAAATCTAATCGCTCCATTTCAGGGGCATTACGAAGGATTTCTTTTAAGTCAAAAGCTTTGAGAGACTTACTTTCCCGATCAAACACCATTCCGAGGGTTCCGCCCGTGTAAATCATTAAAACGGATGGCGTGTTTGTTGCTTGAGGGCTTTGGGTTTTGAGTTGGTAAATCACTGTTTTTTTAGGAAGATATGAGAAGTGGGATTGTAGACTTTAGAAATGTGATTAGTGAGTTTTCTTCACTTGAAAACCCATGTCTCGGATCTCACATCTAAAATCCCGAACCTTGTTTTAAAACTGAAAATAGATAAACTGATTCGAGGTGAAAACACCAAGGAAATAGCAGGCAATCATCAAACCGACGAATTTCACGTAAAATAACGGCGTGTTTTCGGATGAAATAATTCGGGCAAATTTGTCTTTCAAAAGCAACACTAAAATTAACACCCAACAAAACACCATTTCATTAAATGAAAATGGCGTAGCGATAACGTCCGAAAACTTTAGCTGGGTTATTTTTAGAATCACCGTTTTGGCGTTCGATAAGCCATGAGCCCTAAAGAATATCCAAGTAAACATAACGAGCACGAAAGTGAAAGTTATGTTCCATAGCTTTGTAACTGTAAGTTGAAATGTATTTGTATTGACCAACCCATCTGTACTCTTTCCTCCTTGTTTTTTTCTCCCGAAAGGATTGTATTTCTTCACCATCATTGCTGCAATGAGGTAAATGCCGTGCAATGACCCCCAAATTACGTACGTCCATGCCGCTCCGTGCCAAAGGCCACTGATGGTAAAAACGAGGAAAAAGTTGAAATATAACCGCCATTCGCTTACTCGATTTCCGCCCAACGGAATGTAGAGGTAATCTTTGAACCACGTAGAAAGCGAAATGTGCCATCGCCGCCAAAATTCTGAAATTGATTTGGAAAAATACGGAGCATCGAAGTTTTCCATGAGGTTGAAACCCATCAGCCTTGCACAACCAATGGCAATGCTCGAATAACCCGCAAAATCGCAGTAGATTTGGAACGTGAAAAAGAACGTTGCGAGAAGCAACGTTAGCCCGTTATGGCTCACGGGGTCATTATAGCTATAATCTACCACCATGGCAAGGCGATCAGCAATCACGACTTTCATAAAAAGCCCCCACGCAATGCGTATTAAACCTGCTTTTATATTCTCAAAATTGTATTTGAAATACGTATGAAATTGCCACAATAAATTCTGCGGACGCTCAATTGGTCCTGCCACCAATTGCGGATAAAACATCACGTAGAGTGAGTAAATGATGAAGTCTTTTTCTGGTTTTTGATTTCGGCGATACACTTCGATGGTGTAGCTCATTGCCTGAAATGTGTGAAAAGACAAACCAATGGGTAGATCTAACGGATAATCAGGGATTGGGTTTTGCATCCCGAACAACCCGAAAACGATGTTCAGGTTTTGATTGATGAAATTGAAGTATTTGAAAATTGCCAAGAAACCGATGTTGGTTATCAAACTCAGAATCAGTAACCATTTTCGTTTTTTGCCTTCGGCTTGGGCAATCCAAATTCCCGCAAAATAATCAACGATAATCGTAAAAAGCAGTATAAAAATATAAACGGGCTTAAACGCCATGTAAAAATAGCAACTCGCTAATAACAGCAGCCAAATTCTGCCCCGATGCCGCAACGTATAGTACAGCAACGATACGATGATGAAGAAAAAGACGAATTGAAGGGAATTAAAAAGCATTGCTGACTACGACTAATTTGCCCGTTTGATATTTTGATTCTTGATTTCTGACGGGCTTTTTCTCCGTACAAAAGGTTTACGAATGTTTATTACCTTGCTCAATAGGTTTTTGACAAACGCCCCAAAATTATGACAAAAAGTTGAAGGAAAGTAATTCGGGCAATATTAGCTTAGACCTGACCGTCTTTCTAATTGTGGCTAATCGCGTAAAATCGCTTATCCAACGCATTTGCCGCCTACTGCGAAATCCGTCAAGTTTATAAATTAACATTAGCCCATAACTAACCGTTAAAGTACTTTTGTTGACTGATAACTACTGACATCCGAACGACCATGCAATTTATTCACCTAACCTTTGAAAGTTTTCGCTTTGCGATGAACGCCCTGAAAGAAAATTTACTCCGCACCGTACTTTCACTTTTGGGAGTTACGGTTGGGATATTTTCCATAATAGGCGTGTTGACAATGGTAGATTCGCTTGAGTCAAACATAAAAGGCAGTCTGAAAAGCGTGGGGGAAAAAGTTATTTACGTGGATAAATGGCCGTGGCAATTTGGCGGTGGTGATTACCCGTGGTGGAAGTATTTCCAACGGCCCCGACCAAAATACCAAGAGTTCAAATATTTGCGGGACAATATCGAAAGTGCCCGTGCCGTGACCATCATGGACTATTCTATGACCAACGTTCGGCAAGGTAGCAACAGTTTTGAGTCGCTTTGTCAAGGCATTACGTATGATTTTAACCTCATTACTGAAATTCCGATTATTGACGGCCGTTATTTCACAACGCAGGAAGTAGAAGCCGGACGAAACGTAGCAATAATTGGCGGGAAAGTAAACGAAATGCTGTTTCCGTCTGAAAATGCCGTCGGAAAAAATATCAAAGTAAACGGCCAAAATTTTACGGTAATCGGTGTTCAGGAGACGAAGGGAAAGCAATTAGTTGACGTGGGTGGAAACCCTGACGAGAAGGTATATATCCCGTTTTTGAAGCATAAAAGAATGTTTTCTTCCGGAGATTTGAACGGCATGATTGCCCTGCAAGCATTTGAGAACGACGAAAATATGCTTATGCTCGAAAGCGAAGTAACTGGGCTCATGCGAACTACCCGCGGATTACGCCCAACCGAAGACGACAATTTTGCTTTAAATCGCCCTGATGCAGCGGCACAAGCACTTTCCGGGCTTTTCGGAACGCTAACCATTGGAGGCTGGGTTATTGGTCTTTTTGCTTTATTGATTGGCGGTTTTGGAATCGCGAATATCATGTTCGTTTCAGTGAAAGAACGCACCAATATTATTGGAATTCAGAAGTCTTTGGGAGCGAAAAACTACTTCATTCTCTTCCAATTTTTGTTTGAATCCGTTTTCCT
>JANQUM010000153.1 GCA_030731175.1 Spirosomataceae bacterium | reverse complement strand
AGGTACGATGATTTGACCGGTTCGTTTGGTGTAAAAGACCTATCGGGAGTTGGGATTTCCTTCGGAATCGACCGAATTTACGACGTAATGGAAGAGCTAAATCTTTTTCCCGAAAATCAACAAGTAACTACTCAAATTTTACTCGTAAACTTCGATGAAACGACGCAAGCGGCGTGTTTACCAATCTTGAAAAAACTCCGTGATGAAGGAATAAACGCCGAACTTTACCCCGATTTCGCAAAAATGAAAAAGCAGTTTGACTTCGCTAATAAGAAGAATATTCCGTACGTTCTGATTATCGGTTCGGAAGAGCTTAAATCTGGAAAGCTAACGCTAAAAAATATGGCAACTGGCGAACAGTCTGCTCAAACGCTGGACGAGATCATTAGCCTAAATAATACTTGGATTTAAAATTTGAGGTTCTCAAAGTTTCCGTCTGAAATATCTAAAAACCCATTATGTTAAAAAACAAAACCGTACTTGCTTTTGCGTTGGTAATTGTAACCACACTTGCCGCTTCGTTTTCTTTCTATCTTTGGCAAGTTGCCAAAAGCCCGAATCTCAACGTTCAGGGAGAAAAAACCTTCGTGCTTTACATTCCGAAAGGAGCGGGTTACGAGCAAGTGGTGGATTCTCTCCACAAGCACAAGATGATTACCGACGAAATTGCTTTTCAATTCCTGACCAAATGGATGGAATACCGTGAAAAAGTAAAGCCCGGTCGTTACGAAATCCCACCAAATTCGGGTAATCGTGAAATTATCGGAAAACTTCGTCAAGGAGCGGAAGATCCGGTTCGGCTGACGTTCAATAACGTGCGTTTGAAAGAAGATTTGATTGAGAAAATTGGTACAAAAATGGCATTTGACAGCAATGAGTTGCTAAAAATGCTCAACGACGAAGACGTATGCAACGAATATGGATTCTCGAAAGAAAATATTATGTGCATGTTCCTTCCCGATACGTATTTTATCTATTGGACGCTTTCACCTAAGGAATTCATGGACAGAATGAAATTTGAGTACAAAAAATACTGGACGACGGGACGGCTGGCGAAAGCAAAATCAATCGGTATGTCGCCAATTGAGGTCGGAATTATGGCATCTATCGTGCAATCAGAAACCAATAAAAAAGACGAACAACCCAAAGTAGCCGGACTTTATATAAACCGCATTCAGCAAGGAATACCGCTTCAAGCCGATCCAACGGTCAAGTTTGCGTTGAAAGATTTCGGGCTGAAACGCATCTTGAACGTTCACCTTTCTAAAGACTCTCCGTACAATACATACAAGAACCTTGGTCTTCCTCCTGGTCCAATTGCCCTGCCCGAACCTAATGCTTTGACCGCAGTTTTAAACTACGATAAGCACGACTACGTTTATATGTGTGCCAAAGAAGATTTCTCCGGTTACCACGCTTTTGCGGTAGATTACGCAACGCACCTTGCCAATGCAAGGAGGTATCAGCAGGCTTTGAATGA
>JANQUM010000152.1:5319-7529 GCA_030731175.1 Spirosomataceae bacterium | reverse complement strand
GGTTGGGCAGATAACTATAGTTACGCAATTTTGGAGGAAGAATATAAGCTGTATCGATAAATCAACGCCCACGTCGGTATCCCCGCAGACGAGTATCTACTACTTCACCTTGCTAAAATTCTCAGCAAACCTTTAGCTGCTTAAATTGTTAGTAGTTGGTAGAATTATAGTTACTGAAATGCAAATAAATCCTCTTCAATTCCTCAGCAAACAAGACGTGGCTTTAGCTCAGGTAATCTCAGAAATTACGCTACCAGAAATTGAAAGTACGCAAGACGTCTTTCACGATTTGATGAGCTGCGTGTTGGAGCAACAGATTCACTACCGAAGCACCAAAAAGATATTTCAAAAAATGCTCGAAGCAGCAGAAATTGAAATGCTCACACCGCAAAATTTCGGCGATTTTGAAGAAAAAGCATTCGAGAAATATAAACTGTCAGCAAATAAATACGAAACCGTTTTACAGGTTTTAGAATTTTGGGAGAATAACGAAATCGACTGGCAAAAATTGACAGATGATGAAGTGCGGGAACAACTCGGAAGCATAAAAGGCGTTGGCAACTGGACAATGGACATGATTTTGCTTTACACACTAAACCGCCCTGATATTGTGCCGTTAGACGATTTTCACCTCAAAGAAATCATGACAACCGTTTACGGCTTAAACCCGAAAGTGAAATTAAAGGCTGCTATGCGGGAAGTTTCTGAGAAATGGGGTGAATACAAATCAACCGCCGTTTTATATTTATTAGCATGGAAAGCCTTCAATAAACGCCGCTAAAATGACGCAAACCATTTGCCCAAATTGCAAACGAACGTTACGCAACGTAAACGCTTGGCACTACTGCAAAGAAGTAGAAATCGACGATTTATTTCTCGATAAATCGGACGAAATCGTGCTGGCGTTTGATCGCATTATGCAACAAGTTTCGGAGTGGGAAGGTGTATCAGTTAGCGGAACAAAAAACTGCGTGGTTTTTGTACGAAACAAGACATTTCTCGTTATAAAACCAATGAAAAAATGGCTGGAAGTAAAGTTTTACAGCGAAAAAGTAATCGATGACGATACCTTGTACAAATGCCACGCTTGGAATAGCAAATTTGAGTGCATTTTTCGGTTTGAAAACGAACACCAAATCGCCTAT
This sequence comes from Spirosomataceae bacterium, assembly GCA_030731175.1. Lineage (GTDB taxonomy): Bacteria > Bacteroidota > Bacteroidia > Cytophagales > Spirosomataceae > JANQUM01. The sequence goes on along the minus strand of JANQUM010000152.1, from coordinate 6,384 downwards.
TCGTTCTTTCACTATTTCAAAAACTCCTACGAAATTTCTTAAACATTATAAAATCCCCCGCAGGAGCCAAGCAAAGCTATGAAACGATCAGGAGCAGCAGATTTACCCATTTACGGCGGAGCAATTCCAGCGTGGTTGTTCGACCGCATGACGCAGCTCTGCCTGCCCGTGGTGGAGTCAATCGTCGCTGAATACGGTCAACAGGAATTTCTCCGGCGGCTTTCCGATCCGTTTTGGTTTCAGAGTTTCGGGGCCGTTATTGGCATGGACTGGAACTCTTCGGGCGTAACGACAGCCGTGATGGCGGCGTTGAAAAAATCGCTTAATCCGCACTCCAAAGAATTGGGTTTGTACGTTTGCGGTGGCAAAGGAAAACAATCATTGAAAACTCCGAACGAGCTAATTTCGGTTGGCGAAAAAACCGGATTGGACGGCGATTATTTGTCCCGTTGTAGCAAGCTGAGTGCGAAAATTGACAACACTGCTGTTCAGGATGGTTATCAACTTTATTTGCACAGTTTTGTGGTCAGCGATAAAGGAGATTGGTCGGTGATTCAGCAGGGTATGAAATCTGATAATTCGGCTTCGGCGAGGCGTTATCATTGGAATTCGGGAAATATAAAATCTTTCGTGGAAGAGCCACACACGGCAATTTGCGGAGAAAACGGCGGCGAAATTCTGAATTTGGTGGATAAAAACGCCCTTCCTACACAAGACGGAATCATGGCGATTGCGAAGGAAGACGTCATGAAAATTTTGCAGGAAATTCCGTACATGAAATTGCCCACGTACTGCGATGTAAGGAGTAGCGACGTTGACCTCAAACGTCTCGGCAGCGTATTGTGGCTCGCTCAAGAAACGGAAACCAATAACTTTGAGAATTTGCTTTTGTTGAAAGGGCTTGGTCCCCGCACGGTGCAATCGTTGGCGTTGGTCAGCGAGGTGATTCACGGTACGCCCTCCCGCTTCTCTGATCCCGCTCGTTTTGCGTTTGCCCACGGCGGTAAAAACAGCAAGCCGTTTCCAGTTCCGACCCACGTTTACGACGAAACCATCGCTACGTTG
>JANQUM010000152.1:0-5309 GCA_030731175.1 Spirosomataceae bacterium | reverse complement strand
GGCGAAACCGACAAACACAAAGCCATCCAAAAACTTCATAAACTTGCCGAAAAAGCCGAAGAAAACTTCACGCCAAACGATAACTTTGAAGCAGTACTTGAAAAAGAACGCCGTGACTCCCACAAATACGGCGGCCGAACTCTCGAAGGCTTCGTAAAACCTTCGCAGAAATCGCAGTTAGGGTTGTTTGATTGAAGCAGCGTAAACCCTTAAAATTTCGTCATTCAGGAAAGATCTAATTAGGTATTCTTCTTTTTTTCGTCGAGTTTTAACCCAACACACTTCATCTTTACAACCTAAAAAATGCAAATCAACCCTGATGGCCCCAAAGGGTATCCCGTTATCGGAAATTTATTTGACTTAGCCGGCCCCGATCGAATAAATTGGCTTCAATCTGTTGCTCAACAATACGGCGATGTCAGTAAATTCAAATTAGTAACCGACGATATTTACCTGATAAATCACCCCGATTTAGTCAAAGAAATTTTGACCAAAAAAAGTGATAATTACACCAAAAATACCCTGTCATTTAAGGTAGTAAAAGTTGTTTTGGGAGAAAGCACTTTTACCGCAATGGGCGATGTCTGGAGACGCAAACGCCGGTTAGTGCAACCTTCCTACCAAAAAAGAAAAATTGCCGCATTATCTACCACCATCACGGATACCATTGCAGAAATGCTGGAAGAATGGGAAGTAGCCTGCGACAAAAAGCAGACGCTCAATGCCGCTCACGAAATGATGCAAGTAACCCTAAAAGTGGTGGTCAAATCATTGTTCAGCACGGCACTTTCTAAAGAAGAAACCCAAACTGTTGCCAATGTATTCACACCTTTGCTAGATGCCACCAACAAGCGGGTTTCTAATCCCTTTCAGTGGGTTTACAAGTTGCCGCTCGCCAGTAATAAGACCTACCAAAAGTACATTAACGAGCTAGATACCATTATTTTTCGGATTATTAAAGACCGCCGAAAAACGACCGAACCACCGATGGATTTGCTGCAAATGTTGATGGATTCTGAGGACGAAGAAACCGGAGAACCTCTAACCGACGAAGAGCTGCGGGATGAAGTGATGACCGTATTTATTGCGGGTCACGAGACAACTGCAAATGCGATGTCGTGGCTGTGGGTGTTGCTTTCAAAGCATGCTGACGTTAGAGAAAAAGTAGAAGCAGAAGTGGCGGAAGTACTCGGCGACCGCACACCTACTCCCGTAGATTTTCCACAGTTAAGTTATACGCTCAAGGTTTTTAAAGAAACCATGCGGCTCTACCCGCCCGTTCCGATACTGCCCCGCCAAGTCGAAGAAAACGATACCTTAGGAGATTATTTTATCAAAGGCGGAAATCGCATAATTTTTAGTCCTTACCTCTTGCATCGTCACCCTGATTTCTGGGAAAACCCTGAAGTTTTTGACCCGCACCGTTTTGATAAAGAAGCCGAAATTAAACAACACAGTTTTGCTTATTTGCCATTTGGCGGCGGTTCAAGGATTTGCGTGGGCAATCATTTTGCCATGATGGAAGCCGTTTTTATCGCCGCCATGGTAACGCAACGTTTCAAGGTTGTCCTTCCTTCTAATGATATTGAACCGCAAATTTCTCTAACCACTCGCCCCAAAGGCGGCGTGCCATTTACGTTAGAAAGGAGGTAATTACGTAATTTGTAATACCAAATATACGCTTATAAAACACCTATTTGTCGAGCAAAATAACAAGAACAAGGAGCATTTGGTAGAACTGACTGCACCTCTCTCTTCAAGGCACAAAAACCAAGCCCCTTCAATATTAGCAGTAATAGAGAAGGGGCTAAAGTTTATTACAAATTTCGTTTTACAAAACAGCCACTAATTCGCTTGCTTCTTTGATGGCCCTTTTAGCATCTAATTCGTGGGCGTCGGCGGCACCGCCAATAACGTGCACGTTTTGTCCTGTCGCTTTCAAGGCTTCTTGTAGCTCATTTAAAGGTACTTGCCCCGCACAAACGATGACATTATCAACTGGCAAAAGTTGTGATTCGCCAGCTACGGTTACATGAAAACCAGCGTCATCCACTTTGTCGTACGTTACTTCGCTGAGCATTTGTACGTTTTTCATTGCCAAGCTTGAGCGGTGAATCCAACCCGTGGTTTTACCCAAATCTCTGCCGTGCTTACCTTTTGAACGTTTTAGGAGATAGACTTCCCTTGGCGATGGCAGCGGTTCGGCAACTCCGAGCGAGCCGCCACGGGTGTAATTCATGTCAACGCCCCATTCTTTCATGTATGCTTCCACACTGAGCGTTGGCGATTCGTGTGCCATGTCGTGTGAAAGGTATTCCGCCATATCGAAGCCAATTCCACCCGAACCAATGATAGCCACTTTTTTACCAACTGGCACTTTTTTAGCGAGCACATCGGCATAATCCAACACTTTTGCATGTGCTACGCCTTCAAAATTTAGTTTCCGAGGGCTTACGCCCGTAGCTATGATAATTTCATCGTAGTTTCCGGCTTGTAATTCCTCCGCGGTTGCTTTATGGTTTAGGTGTAAGTTTACCTTATGCTTTTTAATCATTTCGTTGTAATACCGAATGGTCTGAGCATATTCTTCCTTTCCCGGAATAACTTTTGCCATATTAAATTGCCCGCCTGTTTGACCCGAACCTTCAAACAAATCTACTTCGTGGCCACGCTCAGCAGCAATGGTAGCGGCGGCTAATCCCGCCGGGCCTGCACCGATAACTGCTATTTTCTTTTTATTTTTTGTTGCCGGAAAATTGAGTTCGAGTTCGTGACAAGCTCTTGGGTTAACGATACAAGAGCAAACCTGCATCGTGAAAGTATGGTCTAAACACGCCTGATTACAGGCTATGCACGTATTTATTTCGTTTGCTCGGCCTTCAATCGCTTTCAAAACCAACTCAGGGTCTGCCAAAAACGGGCGAGCCATCGACACCATGTCGGCACAACCGTCTTGAAGGATTTCCTCTGCTTTGTCTGGCATGTTTATCCGGTTCGTTGCAACCAACGGGATGTTTACTTCGCCCATCAGGCGTTTGGTAACCCACGCAAAACCACCCTTCGGAACAATAGTACCGATGGTTGGAATACGAGCTTCGTGCCAACCAATACCGGTGTTGATGATGGTTGCCCCCGCTTTTTCTATCTCTTTGGCAAGCTGCACTACTTCTTCCCACGTACTGCCGCCTTCTACGAGGTCGAGCATCGAAAGTCGATATATGATGATAAAGTTTTTTCCTACTTTCTCACGGGTTTTTCTAACAATATCTATCGGAAACTGGATGCGATTTTCGTAAGATCCGCCCCACTTATCTGTTCTAAAATTGGTTTTTTTGGCAATAAACTGGTTTATCAAATAACCTTCAGAACCCATGATTTCTACGCCGTCATAACCGCCAATTTGTGCCATGCTTGCACAATGAACAAAGTCTTCAATGGTTTTTTCTACCTCCTCGCCGGTTAGTTCTCTGGCGGGAAATGGCGAAATAGGTGCTTTGGTATTACTTGCCGACACGTTATCTGGCGTATAGCCGTAGCGACCCACGTGCAAAATTTGCATACATATTTTGCCGCCTTCTTTGTGCACAGCATCGGTTACTAATCGGTGTTTGAGTGCAAGCTCTTCGTTATCCAGCGGATGCCCCATAGGAATTGCCATTCCCGCTTTGCTTGGAGCAATACCACCAGTTACAATTAAGCCTACTTGCCCTTTGGCACGTTCTGAATAAAAAGCCGCCATGCGTTCAAAACCGTTCTCAACGTCTTCGAGCATCGTGTGCATAGAACCCATTAAAACACGATTTTTGAGCGTAGTGAAGCCTAAGTCTAAGGGAGATAATAGTTTATCGTACATAAAAGTAGTTATAGTGTTATTGATGAATGTTGTTTGTTTTCAAATGTACGATTTTTTTTAAATGGTTTGCAGTTACACAAAAAGCTTTTGGCAAATTGTGCATTTCAACTAATGAATAAATTAGCTATAAATGCTCGATTAGCCTACAGATAAAACCTGAAACAGATTGAAATCTGCGGATTTCCCAACGAAGATGAAACAACCATACAACTGAGAGTAGCCATAACAAAAACAAGTCAAAACTACTTAAACAATTACGTGGGGTAATCGCTTAATCTTTTGCCAAATATTCACAATACCGTATCTTTGACTTTAATCAAAAAACACCATGAAATACCTGTTATTCGATAATAAAGACAAAATGCCCGCTTTGGGTTTAGGAACTTGGAAGTCTGCCAAAGGAGAAGTTTACGAAGCAATCCGCACCGCAATAAACCTTGGCTACCGCCACTTTGATTGTGCTCACGTTTACGGAAACGAAGCAGAAATTGGCGAGGCATTTGCGGATGCTTTCAAGGCAGGAGACGTAAAGCGAGAGGAACTTTTTGTTACGTCAAAACTTTGGAATAATAGCCACCGCACAGAACAAATACGCCCGGCGTTTGACTTGACAGTTAAGAATTTACAAGTTGGGTACCTGGATTTATACCTCGTTCATTGGCCCGTAGTTTTAAAAGACGACGTGAGTTTTCCCGAAAAAGGCGAAGATTTGGTAAGTCTCAAAGAAACCCCACTTATAGAAACGTGGAAAGGAATGGTTGAGCTTCAAAAAAGCGGCGACGTAAAACACATTGGCGTATCGAATTTCAGTCCGAAGAAAATACAAAATGTTTGGGATGCAACGGGCGTAAAACCCGAAGTAAACCAAGTAGAAATGCACCCGTTTATGCAGCAAAAAGAACTGAAAACTTACTGCGACAAAAACGGCATTATACTCACCGCTTATTGTCCGCTTGGCTCGGCGGATCGTCCTAAAAACCGCATTACCGAAGGCGAACCCAATCTTTTTCATAACGAAACCATTAAGAAATTCGCCGCCGAAAAATCTATTTCAGAAGCTCAAGTGATGTTGGCGTGGTCGGTTAATTACGGTGCAAGTGTTATTCCGAAATCGGTAAACGAAGGGCGGTTGAAAGAAAATCTCGCCGCCTCCGATATTGAATTATCCGAAGAGGAAATGAATGCACTCGATGATATAGATCTGAAATCACGCTATGTTACAGGCGACTTTTGGTGTTTGGAAGGTTCGGATTATACGCTGGAAAATTTGTGGGATGAGTGATAAGCTCGGACAAGGCTTGTTCGCAAAAGCAAAATGTCAGTCAGAGGCTCTCGAAGACAGTCCATATGGAGCATTTCAATGAAGCGGCATTCCGTGATCTTTGTGTCCTATTAAATAGATTAACAGCCATTATTTTCTTTTTCACATTGAAAAGACTGTACGATCCATTTTAAG
>JANQUM010000151.1 GCA_030731175.1 Spirosomataceae bacterium | reverse complement strand
GGCTACAACGATCCAAATTGCGGAAAACATCGAACCCAAGGCAACCATAACGGTGGCAAAAAAGTGAACCTTTGGAGAAACACGGTTCCAACCAAAAAGTAATATTCCTAAAAAGCCTGATTCTAAGGCGAAAGCAAAAATACCTTCTGCCGCTAAGGCACTTCCAAAAATATCGCCCACGTATCGGGAGTAAGCCGCCCAATTTGTTCCGAACTCGAACTCCATGACGATTCCCGTCGCAACACCGATTCCGAAAATCAGGGCAAATATCTTAATCCAAAACCGGGTCATATCCTCGTAGATTTTATTACCGGTTTTGAGGTACATACCTTCCATGATTACCAATACAACGCCCAAGCCAATACTCAGCGGCGGGTAGATGTAGTGAAAGGCGATGGTAAAGGCAAACTGAATTCGAGATAAGATTTCAACTTCCATGATCTGGTCTGTTTATAAAAAAATAAAGCTCCGCAAATTGCGGAGCTTCAAAATTACTTCAACGTACTCGGACAGACAAACGCCGTGGTTTCAAACAACCCCGATTTTTGAATGGCGGCAAAACCGCCGTCAACATCCACCACGTTAAGCCCCCGGGCTTTCAGGATGGAGGAGGCAATCATAGAACGGTAACCTCCTGCACAATGAATGGTGTAGGTTTTATCTGGATTCAATTCCGCCATATTATCATTAATGAAATCTAACGGGAAGTTGGTTACCTCTTCCACGTGCTCGGCTTCCCATTCAGAAGGCTTCCGAACGTCAATTACGTTTATTTCATTACCCGACTTCATTCTTTTAGAAAGTTCTTCCGGAGAAATTGATTCAATTTTTCCGGCTTCGTTTCCGGCGTTTGTCCACGCCGCAATTCCACCTTTCAAATAGCCGATAACTTTATCGTAACCAACTCTGGATAAACGGGTGATAGCTTCTTCTTCTTCACCGTCTTCGGTAATTAATAAGATTTCTTGTTTCAAATCAGGAATCAACGCTCCAACCCACGGTGCGAAACCTCCGTTTAAACCGATATTAATCGAATTGTACACGTGTCCGGCGGCGAAATCCTGCGGGTTTCTTACGTCAAGCATTACCGCTCCGGTTTCGTTGGCAGCAGCTTCAAAAGCGGCAGGACTTAGGGCTTGGGTTCCACGTTCTAATACGTCGTCAAAACTTTCCACGCCTTCTTTATTCATCTTTACGTTTTGCGGGAAATATTGTGGCGGCGGTGCAAGACCGTCCGTTACTTCTTTGATAAACTCTTCTTTTGTCATATCCGCACGAAGAGCGTAGTTGAACATTTTCTGATTTCCGAGCGAATCGGTTGTCTCTTTGCTCATGTTTTTTCCGCAAGCTGAACCCGCCCCGTGAGCCGGATAAACGGTTACGTCGTCTGGCAAGGTCATTACCTTATTACGTAGCGAATCATATAAATGACCAGCTAAGTCTTCAATCGTGAGGTCAGATTTCTGAGCTAAATCCGGTCTTCCAACATCGCCGATAAACAAGGTATCACCGCTAAAAAGAGCGGTTTCTTTACCGTTCTCGTCGAGTAATAAATAACAAGTTGACTCCATGGTATGACCAGGAGTATGGAGAACTCTAATCGTTAAATCTCCTAACTTAAACTCCTGATTATCAGTGGCAATGATCGCATCAAAACCCGTAACGGCGTTTGGCCCGTAAATAATCGGAGCACCAGTTTTCTGAGACAAATCAACGTGACCCGACACAAAATCGGCGTGAAAATGCGTTTCAAAAACGTATTTTATGGTTGCCCCGGCCTTTTCAGCTTTCTCGATATAAGGCTGCACCTCACGAAGGGGATCAATGATAGCTACTTCACCGTTTGACTCAATATAATAGGCTCCTTGAGCTAAACATCCAGTATATATTTGTTCGATTTTCATAGTTCTATTTTTTAGTTTATTTACAATTCTTTGTTTGTATTAGTTCTATCCCAAAAATTCTTTACCAATAATATAAACACCCATCAGCAGTACGAACCAGCCGAAACCTTTTTTCAGTTTCGCACCCGGGATGAACTTAGACAAGTACGTTCCGATAAAAATTCCGACAATTGAAAGCCCCGTAAATTGAAGCAAAAACAGCCATTCGATGGGTTGATTGGCCACATCTCCCAAAAATCCGATGAGCGATTTGGCAGCGATAATAAGCAAGGACGTTCCAACCGCCATTTTCATGGGCAATTTCGCCAACAAAACTAACGCAGGGATAATTAAAAAACCACCGCCTGCACCCACAATTCCGGTAAGCACGCCGACTAATATTCCTTCAACAATAATTAACGGAATGTTGTATACAGGTTCTTGGTTTTCGTTGGTTTCTTCACGTTTATCTCGAATCATTGAGTAAGACGCAATCAGCATCACCAACGCGAAGAAAATCATTATCGCGATGTTTTTGGTAACCAAAAAACCACCGATGGTAAACAGCTCGTCTGGAACTAACGGAATCAGGTATTTACGTGTTAGAAAAACTGCAGTTAGTGATGGAATGGCGAAGATGATGGCAGTTTTATAACTGACCAAGCCTTTCTTCATATAGCTAACCGATCCAACCAATGCGGTAGAGCCAACTACAAAAAGTGAGTACGCAGTTGAAAGCACTGGATTGATTCCCAAAAGGTAAACCAAAACGGGTAAGGTCAAAATGCTGCCGCCGCCGCCAATAAGTCCTAAACTAACTCCAATTAAAACGGCAAATCCGTAAGCAATAATTTCTGTCATGTTGATTTGTAATGATTAGTACAAAACTAATAGAAGACGAGCTGGTAAGTTGTGATAATTGTTACATTGAAATTCGCAAATAGCGAATTAATGAGGAAGTTTCTCACGAAAATACCCGTACGTCCAGGTACCAACAACAGCACTTAAAAGCGTAACAATCACCGCCATGAAACCGCTACCTATTTGTGCGAACAACGGCCCTGGGCAAGCCCCGGTCAACGCCCAACCCAAGCCGAAAATCAAACCACCGTAAATTTGACCCCGATTAAACACTTTATCAGAAATAACCACCATTTCTCCAGCTAAAGTCTTTATATTCAATCGTTTAATAACTTGAATAGAAATCATACCCACAACAATGGCACTGCCAATAACGCCGTACATGTGAAAGCTATCAAGCCGGAACATTTCCTGAATCCTGAACCAGGAAATAATTTCGGCTTTAACGAAAATAATACCAAATAAAACACCAACAATTAGGTATTTCAGAAGTTGAAAAAAGCCCTCGCCGTTTCGTTGGTTGTTGGGTGCTTCGCAGGCTTCTGGATGAACCATTACGGGGTCAACCAAAATTGTATTTTTATTAGAATCTGTCATGTTAGTATTAGTTGATAAATTTAAAAATAAGCGGTAAACCGAAGTTGGTCATCAGAAAGCCGCCAACCATAAAACAGCAAGTTGCAATTAACGAAGGCAATTGAAGGTTTGAAATCCCCATGATGGCGTGTCCTGAAGTACAACCGCCGGCGTAACGAGTTCCGAAACCAACCAAAAAGCCGCCAAAAACGAAGAATACCAACCCTTTTAAACTGAAGATATTTTCAATCGAAAATAAATCGGCGGGCATCAATCCTGAGAATGAGGTAATTCCCATTTCTTTTAAATCAGCGATGGTGCTTTCGGAAATTACGATTTCATTCGGGTTCGTTAGAAAATACGTGGCTAAAAAACCACCAATTAATATTCCAAAAACGAAGAATAAATTCCAGGCTTCTTTTTTCCAGTCATAATTGAAAAACGAAATATTAGCGGGAAGACAAGCCGCACAAATATGCCGAAGCGAAGAAGAAACCCCGAAGGATTTATTTCCTATTAACAAAAGTGTCGGTACTGTTAAACCGATAAGTGGGCCGGCAACGTACCAAGGCCACGGCGAAGTGATAATTTCTAACATAGTTATTGAAGTGATTAGTGTTAAAATGAAAAATCTAAAATGAGGTTATAAAGGCTTAAATTCGTTTTGTTAAAAATGAATTTTGGATTCTCGATATTCTTATCCATTAGGTCTTTTCTGACATACAAACCTCTAATAATCAATCCATTGAGATTATTTTTAAATGAGTAGTTCAGCATCATATTAAATTGGTTATATGATGGAAGTGCGTATTTGTTTTGAGCCGCATTTGCGGCGTCGGGAAGGTAGAATTTGCCGTAGGCAGTAAGTATTTTAAATTGTGGACTTACCGACACCTTTCCATTTACTGAAATTGCGTTTACGTTTCCGGCACCTTCGTTACGTTCACGGGGCATAAAAGTATAAAATGGCTCACGCCCCCATTCTCGTGGCATCAGAAATCTGCCCGCCGAGCGAATCGTCGTGAAATTAAAATCAATGCTGTACTTTTGGATTTTCTTACCAATTTGACCACTAACAATCAGACTTTTATCAGCTGTGTTTGCGTATTTATTAGCTGCTAAATCATTACCCCCGTTTCCGAGCGGGTGCTGCCCAACAATCATTATTCCCGCAAAGAGTTTTTTGTTTGAAAATTCAGGATTGAAATAATATGTCTGAAAAACGTTTGGAACCGTAATACTTCCGGCTAAAACCGAGGTATTTTTTATCGATTTGTTCGTGACTTCCGCAATCGCAATGCCAGGCGTTTTGGTTTGTTGAAAGTAGGCCGAAGGTGTGCCATCGGGATTTCTTCCTTCTGGATAAATTCCGAAACTTTCTGCTACGCTGTACCATTTAACGGTAGAGCGTGGCGAAACTTTGTTGATGAGTTGCAGCTCAACTTCGTTTTTCCCGAACGTAGTTTTAACTTGTAATCCCTGCACCATCGTCGGACGCATCCTTCCGTCCTGACCATTGATAAACAGGTTTTGGGGTACGTATTTTCCGATTCTGACGCTGGTTTTTTTCGCATCAAAGCGTAGCCACAACTCTTCTAAGCGTGTTAATTCGTATTTATTCGAGGGGTTTGTAACATCAAAAAGCCCTAACTCATACCGATTGGGGTTTTGAGTAACTTCATCTACTTGCGTAAAGTCTGAAGACAAGACATTCGATATAAAATAGCCGCTCATTCCGGCAGAAAAACCCTTGAATTTGGGTGTACGATAAGATATTCCCGCACCGATTCCGAGACCATTATAATCTGATAAACCAGCTTGATTATCCGTAAACATGAAATAAGCACGAGAGCTACCCCCAACTGTGCCTTTTCTTAGAAAATCTGCAACAGAATTGTATTTCACGGAATCTACTTGAGCAAACAAGCCGCCGCTATACAGAATCGAAACCAACAACAACCAAAACTTTGTATTATTCACCACTTTTAGTAACATCTAAGACAAATGTACTAACACAAAGTAAGGTTGTTTGTGACCAAAGTTACAATAGGTTTACCTAAAGGTATAATCAACGCCCCAAACTTGCGACAGAAGTTTTTGGTCACCGTCAAGTATTTTAATATTTCCTTGTGGGGTTGGCGTTACGGGAGAATGAGCCGCCAAGTAATCCTTTACGGCATCGTGTAGGGTGTATTTTTCTGAGTACGCACCTTCTACATCTTTCAATCGGCAGAGAACGTCGTCAGGATCACCTTCGCGTTCACAGGCACAAATGGTGTAGTATTTATCGGGGTCAATGTCTTGTCCGGCTATTTTTACATCCACCACTTTTTCGCCTAAGGGTTCAAAAGCATTAAAAGTCAAGGTCATGCCCTGAAACTTTACAATCCAACCCCCAAACCTTCGAGAAGCATCTTTTGCGAAAACGTTTTCAAGTTCACGTTCCAGCCACGGTTTAATTGATTTTCCTTTAATTTTACCGATTCTGACAGGCGAGTTAACGGGAAGCATATCGAAAAGATAGCCTTGGGTAATCGGAACTAAGCCATCTGCATTGGGAGTTCGGGGCGGACAAAACCTAAACCCATTTGAAAGAGCAATATCAACGCCCGTTTTCCATTTGAGAGCCTCAATTATCATCGTATCCATCGTATTTTCTATCACGAAATTACGATAAAGTGGTAGCGTTGAATGGCCTAAAACCGTGTTAATGCTATCTAAGTAAGGCTTTTCATTTTCCTTAATTATTTTAGAAACGGTTTTATCAGCGGTGTATTTTTTAGGATCAACTTCGAGCAATTCGTACGTTTCTTTGATAATTTTCCCGTTTTTCACCTTTAGATCCAACCTCCCCACGAATGACCCAAAAGCTCCGGGTTCAACAACTTTGGCGTATTTACACTGAATTGGCTTGCGAATCCGTTCGTGGGTGTCGCCACCGAATATATAATCTACTCCTTCGCACTCTTCATTATTTGCCAATGCCAACTGTTGAGAAAGCCCTAAATGCGACAGAATTATAATAAAATCACATTGCTCTTGTTCTTTCAGTACATTGACGTAATACTTGATGTTTTCGTCTGGCTTGGTGTAGGTAATTCCTTTGCTGAGTGCGGGTGGTTGACGCTTCGGTACGAGGTGATCCGTATAACCTAAAAATCCAATTTTTACCCCTAATTTAGTGACAATATGGTAAGGTTGAAAAATCAACTCCCCCCGTTTTCCTTCACCTAAATCGTGGTACATATTAGCACAAACTTTCGGAGCTTTTAAGCCTCCCAAAAGTTTTTGCATTTTATCTTTATAATAAATAACCTCCCAGTTTCCAGGAGCGTAAACGTCGTAATTTATTTCGTTTAGAATCGGTAAAAGAGCTTGTCCTTGCGTTTTATCAGAGAGTTCACTTCCCTGAAACATATCTCCGGTATCAATCGTAATGGTATTTGGATTTGCTTTTTGCACTTGCTTTATCAGCGTTGCCAAGTGAGCATAACCTCCTGATTTTCTAAAAGTTAACTCCTCGTTTTCCCAATACAGTTCGTCGTGCGGGTGTATTTGGCAATGGACGTCAGTACTCTGCAGCAGCGTGATTGTTCCGGTGGTTTCCCCAATCGGTAGATTTGAATTATTTTCTTCTTGTACTTTCTGTTTTGTATCGGAAGTAAACGACGCAAGCGAACCGCCTACTCCGGCTAAAATACCGGTTTTAATAAAATTCCTTCTTTCAGTTTTCTTCATTATATATTGGTTGAATAAATTTAATACAAAATCAATAGCCTGCTTTTATATAGCTATATCCTTTTTCTTGTTTAAGTACAATTTCGGCAATACCAACGGGTACAAACATCGCCCCGCTTATAATTTCGCTTTCGGTTACGTTTTTCCGTTTCATTGTGTTTTGACAAACGGCAAAAACTACCCCTTTTTCCATCAAAGCTTGAATTTCAGTTTTCACCGAACTTTTTTCATTCATCATAAATTCAAGGGCGGCACTATGTACAACCACTTCAATTTCAGCTTTTGGCCAATAATTCAGCACGTTGTTCAACTGTCGGGTAAGCGAACCGTGTTCTTTTACTTCGTCGGTAGCTAACTGAAAAACAATTTTATGTTTTTGCTTTTGGGCAAAAGTACTAAAGCTTAAAGCGGTAAAAACAAGAAATAGAAAGGTGATTTTTGATTTCATTTTGTTAAATGGTTTAGAAGAAAAAGTGAAGGTATTGAGCAAATCTATGTGTTCTAATGTTCCTATGT
>JANQUM010000150.1:1974-7580 GCA_030731175.1 Spirosomataceae bacterium | reverse complement strand
CTTTGATGTTACAAATGTACGGCAGATTACCAATGCCACGCAATAACCCCAACGTTACGGGGCAAAAGTTCCTTACAGCATCCTACGAATAACTTTGAATAGTACCACGGTTATAGGATGAGTGCAATAAGTCGTTCTTTTTATCCTACGTAAAAGACATAAATATCGTTTTAAGAAAATTTTAAACTGGTAAAATTCTAAGAAAAATGTAGGACAATTAGAGTATCATGCGAAGCGGTTAATGTTTAGGTAATGTGAAAGGGTCGTATCTTGCAGCATCTAACAAAAAAAGTCGTGTTTTTTACTGTCCGTAATTTTCAGAAAAGCTATAATAATCATCCAGTTTTGACCATTTCTGAACTGATAGTCCCCGAAGGTATTCATTGGTTTGAAGGAGCGAACGGTTCGGGCAAGTCCACGTTCTTTCGAACTATCGCCGGAATTATTCCTTTTGCGGGCGAAATGCACTTATGCAATCTTCAAAACAATGAAGCTAACGCCGTTTTGTACCGCCGATTAGTAAATTACGCCTATGCCGAACCAAAATACCCCGATTACCTCAGCGGAGCGGATATTATCAACTTTGTGAACGAAGCACGGGGAAGTGATAAAGATCAAGTAAATGAACTCGTTGAACGTTTTGGAGTGGAAGATTTCTATAAAAATGCCATTCAAACGTATTCGAGTGGAATGTTAAAGAAAATTTCGCTCATTACGGCATTCATCGGAAAACCAAAATTGATCCTATTAGATGAACCCTTCACCACAATTGACACGCAAACCTCGGATATGGTTTACCAATTAATTAACCAATACCACGAAAACGGCAGCAGCTTTTTCATTGCTTCGCACCAACCGCTTGACAACGCAAAGGTCACGACCAACAGCCGTTTCACCGTAGCCGATGGAAAAATAACTTTAGCCTAAAATAATTATTTCATAATTTTCGTGCAAAATGACTACCACCCCTACCCTTTCCATTATTATTGTCAATTATCGAGGTTGGAAACCGCTCGGTCGGTTGTTGGCAGCGTTGGAAAGCATTGATAAAGCAGACTTAAGCCTTGAAACCATCGTGGTGGATAATTGCTCAAACGATGGAAAATGGGAAGCGTTTACGCAAGAATTTACAAGACCGAAATTCATTAAAAATTCGGGAAATCACGGTTTTGCCCACGGCTGCAATACGGGAGCAAAAAATGCCACTTCACCGTTGCTTTTATTCCTGAATCCTGATACACTTCCTACGATAGAAGCTTTGAATGAATTGGTTACAGCTTACCACAAATCAGACTTCGCAATTCTATCTTGTCGGCAGTCGTTAAAAGGAAACTATAAACCACTTATTTTTCCGAAACTCAGTACGCTTACTGGTTTGCAACGCTCTGTTTATCGGTTATTAAATAAAGAAGAAATTGCGGCGAAAAGTTGCGACGAAAACGGTATTGCAAGACCCGATTTCGTGATCGGTTCTATCGTAATGGTTAGCCGAGTATGGTACGATAAAATTGGCGGTTGGGACGAACGTTTCTGGATGTACTCCGAAGACGATGATTTCTCGAAACGAGTTTCGGATTCGGGCGGAAAAATTGGCTTTCTATGTAATACTTATATTGAGCACGTCCATGGCGGCACAAGCAGAATAAACGTTGAAACCGAAGCATTGACCAAGACCGAAGTGATGATTTCTAAACACGTTTACGTCGCAAAACACTTCACGGCAATCACGGCATTAATTAGTCACAAATTACTCATTATTAACAATTTACTATCGGCTCTTTTTCTGGGGATTTTAGGAATCCCGTTGTTTTTTATTCCAAAAGCACGCGTACAAACACTGATAATGGTGCGGCTGATAAGTTATTATGTAAAAGCGATTGCACGAGGAACCTGGCGAAGCGAACGTTCCATTTTGGGTTAAAAAATGACGTTGTATAGCACGATTAGAATTCCCCAATAAATAGGCAGTGTAAGTATCAGAGAAGCGAAGTAAACGGAATCTGTAAAAACCGTACCTTTCGTTAATTTATTGACGGTAAAACGGCAGAGGAAATACCACGGAAAATTGATTACCCAACCAATGTAATAGAGTGGATTATCGAAGAAAGTACCTGGCTTAAACACCCAAGAGAGTTGCTCTTCTAATCTCGATTTCAGCGTGCGGTTAAAATTTACCAAAAATGTATTTTGAGGTACATTTTCAAAGTCTTTCCTGACAATCGCTTCTCCAAAATTAAGGTTAACAGTTTTCACGATTTTATCAAAATTACTGTATGTAAGCCCGACCGGAAAAACAACGGTATCAATGTCAGCTTCCCACGCAGACTGTACCATTCTTGCCGTTCCTTTTTTTAACGGAAGTAATTTCGTTTGGTTGGTGCAAATCCCTTCCGAAAAAATGCAAAGCCCTTCGCCCCTTTCCAACAACTCCTGAATACTATTGAAAGTAGAATCATTCTTAGAAAGGTGCTCTCGCCCTTCTGACAATCGGTAAATGGGCATCAACTTTATTGAGTGCATGAACTTTTTCGCCCATTTGTTTCCGAACGCATCCCCACGTGCCAACGACCAAATTGGGCGGTGAAACGTGAGGTTGACAATCATGCCATCAATAAAAGAGTTGGGGTGAGTTCCGGCAAAGATTACCGAACCCTTTTTCGGTACGTTTTCCGTTCCAGTTACGTGAATAGCTTTTATGAAAAAGCGGACGATGAGCAGGCAATAGGTGTGTAGTATTCGGTAATTCACGGTGTTTTACTATCAGTTTTTTGAACGGTGAAAGTTAAGATAAAAGCGATTAATCCGAAAATCAACACAAATAAAACTCCCATCATAGAATGTAAAAACGTAGCAAGCGTGATGCCAATTTGAGCGTTAATACCGTACAACGCTACTATTTTACCGACTAAAAAATGGTAACTTCCAATCCCGCCAATCGTTGGGGCTGCCATGCCAATTGTGCCCATTACTAAGATGGTCAAACCTGCCAACGGCGATAACGATGCGGTTTCGGGCAAGGCAAAGCAAAGAGCGTACGTCATGCTATAATACATCACCCAAATCAAGACTGTATGCCCAATAAAGGCAGCGGGGTTTTTTAGGTTTCTGATACTTGTAAAACCGCTCCAAAGCCCCGAAACAACAGAGCTAACTTTCTGATAGAAAGCCAACTGCTCTATTTTTGATTTGTATTTTCTGAAAAGAAAAACTGCAAGTAAAATCAGCGAAATTCCGGCGAATGCAATTCCGGCGAGCAAAGCTGTATTATCAAATTTATCACCAATTAGTTCGAAGAAAAAGCCGCTGATACGGTCAAATTCGAGGAGTAAATTTAAGCCGATAAGTAAAAGTAAAATAAGCACATCCACGAGGCGTTCGGCAACAACCGCACCGAATGATTTTTCAAACGGAACGCCTTCCAGTTTTTGCAATGAACCGCAGCGAGCAAGTTCTCCGGCACGAGGCAAAACCAAATTTACGACGTAACCAATAAGTACAGCAAGCATGGTTTTATAAGCGGAGGGGTTATAGCCAATTGGCTGCAACATCAGTTTCCAGCGGTACGCCCGGCTCCAGTGAGCAACTAACGCCAAAGCACCCGATAAGGCAACCCAGCGATAATCTGCTTTGGAAAATGTAGCGAAAAGAGCGTCAATGTCAACGTCTTTGAAAACAAACCAAAGCAATCCGCCCGCAATAGTTAACGATATAAGGTACTGAAGGACTTTTTTCATTGATTCGTAAAAGCATTTATTGATTCAGGAGAATGTAAAAAGGGCGAGCATCTCGTACCCACTCTATTTTCTACATGACCACTTGATTATTTTCGTCTGGAAAAACGACCATAGGCTGATGCTCGGCAGATTCTTCGGGGGTCATCCAGGCGTAAGAGATAATGATAACAATATCACCAATTTGGGCTTTTCGGGCGGCGGCTCCGTTCAGGCAGATAATGCCTGAGCCACGCTTTCCTTTGATTGCGTAAGTTTCTAAACGCTCGCCATTGTTATTATTTACAATTTGTACTCGCTCGTTTTCTCTGATTCCCGCGGCATCAAGCAGGTTTTCATCAATAGTCACGCTGCCAACGTAGTTTAACTCAGCTTGCGTAACTTTTACGCGGTGAATTTTAGATTTAAAGACGTTTATTAACATAATAATTAGGTGGTTCTTGGTGGATGAAGTGCCGCAAAATTACATTATCTGAATAGCAATGCCTAATCAGATAATTTTACTGCTTTTATATCAAAGGAAATCAATGGTACTTTCGAGTTTTACGCCCCGTGAGCCTTTAATTAAAACGGCGGTGTCGCTAAATTTCTTATCATTCAGCCATAAGTGCAGCGAGAATTTTTCGTTGAAATAATACGCTTGTGGTAAATGTTGAAGAGCAGCTTTAATGTGCTCTCCGAACAAAACTACGGTGGTGAATTTGCCTTTTTTCACCAACTCGCCGAGAGCTTCGTGCTCGGCTTCGGTGGCTTCACCGAGCTCAAACATATCGCCTAAAATCACGACTTTTTGTTTGTCGGTTTTGAGGTTTATAAAGTTCTGAATACTCGCCGCCATCGAAGAAGGATTAGCGTTGTAGGCATCCATGTACAACGTATTTGAACCCTTTTCGATAAGTTGAGAACGATTATTATCAGGATTATACTCCGAAATTGCAATCAAACAATCTTCCGCCGAAACACCAAAATACCGCCCAACCGCAAACGCCGTTTGCATATTCTCAAAGTTGTAAGCACCCGAAAGGTGAGTTGCTACGTTTTCAAGTTTTTGAGTTTTTGAGTTTTTGGTTTCCAGTTTCGCCGTCAAGTATTCACCTTTCGCAGCTTCAACTTGGTTATTAATTATTGGTAATTGATAATTGGTAATTCTCAACTCAATCACCGGGCTTTCCGCAATCATTTCCAACCGCTCATTCGTTTTGCCGTAAAAAATACTTTCTTTAAACGAGCGTTCGGCGTGCATTTCTGTCAGGGTTTCGTCGTTTTCATTCACGAAAACCGTTCCGCCCGAAGCACTCAAAAAGTCAAAGAGTTCTCCCTTTCCTTTTCTAACTCCGGCTACTCCGCCAAAACCTTCTAAATGGGCTTTCCCAATGTTCGTAATGAAACCGTAGGAAGGCTCAGAAATACCAGCAAGCATCCTGATTTCGCCTTGGTGATTTGCCCCCATTTCAATCACAGCGATTTCGTGCGTTGCGTTTATTTTCAACAAACTCAACGGCACTCCAATGTGGTTATTTAAATTGCCTTTTGTGGCGTAGCAATTGTACTTTTTCGACAAAACGCAGCTCAGGAGTTCTTTATTCGTCGTTTTTCCGTTAGAACCCGTCAACCCGATTATTGGAATTGATAGATGACTTCGGTGAAAATTCGCCAATTTTTGCAACGTGTAAAGCACATCGTTTACAAGTAAACAGCGTTCGTCGGTGGCGTACTTTTCTTCGTCAATAATGGCGTAGCCCGCCCCTTTTTCAAGAGCTTGGATAGCAAATTCATTGGCGTTGAAATTATCACCTTTTAGAGCAAAGAATAGCGAGTTTTCGGTGATATTTCGAGTATCCGTTGAAACGCCGGAGCTTTTCAGGAATAAGTTGT
>JANQUM010000150.1:0-1874 GCA_030731175.1 Spirosomataceae bacterium | reverse complement strand
TCTACCTCAAACCGCAATTTCCAAAATCTCTACTTCCACAATTCCAGCTGGGGCTTGAATTTGAGCAAGATCGCCTACTTTTTTACCTAATAATCCTTGGGCAAATGGCGAATTGATTGAAATTTTACCTTCTTTCAAATTTGCTTCCTGCTCGGCTACTAAGGTATAGACCATTTTGCCTCCGCTTTTCACGTTTTTAATGGTCACTTTATTCATCAGTGTAACTACATCGATTCCGATATCTGCCTGATCCAAAATACGAGCAACCGACATCAGTTCTTCTAATTTAGAAATTTCTGACTCCATGTGCCCCTGAGCATCTTTAGCGGCATCATACTCAGCGTTTTCGGATAAATCTCCTTTGTCGCGGGCTTCGCCAATTGCTTTAGAAATTTCCGCTCTGCCTTTGGTTTTTAAGTTATTTAGTTTTGCCTTTAAGTTATCAAAACCTTCTTGCGTATAATATTGTATTTGTGACATAATATCTATTTAATTAGTTTATTATAAAGTGTTTATCGAAAATAATTTCGTTTCCGAGTGGGATAAAAAAAATTACCCACTGCTGGCAGGGGTAGCAAAAAAAAGAACGGCTAATTAACCGTTCCTGATTCATTACGTAAATGTTCAGAAACTAACTTCGTGAAGTCTTGGCGTTGAATAAATGTTTGAGTTGTTGTTGCATTGTTTTCTTTTGAGATACAAATATAGCAGATTTCATCAAAATAGTATCTGTAAACCAATATTATTAAACTGAACTTTCCGTATAAAAACCGTGGGTATATTTCTGATTTAAAAACTAACTTTGTCTTTTTACTAAAGAAAATAGCTTTGAAAACTTCCGAAAAACTACGTATCGTATTTATGGGAACGCCCGACTTTGCAGTGGCTTCCCTTCAAAAATTGGTTGAAAACGACTGCAACGTGGTTGCCGTTATTACCGCACCCGATCGTCCCGCCGGGCGGGGACAACAACTTCGGGAAACGCCTGTGAAACAATACGCCGCTTCGCAAAATATCCCGGTTCTTCAACCCGAACGCTTGAAAAGAGCGGAATTTTTGGAAGAATTGAAAAGCTACGAAGCGGATCTGCAAGTAGTAGTAGCGTTCCGAATGTTGCCCGAAGTAGTTTGGGCAATGCCACCGAAAGGCACTTTCAACCTTCACGGTTCGCTTTTACCTCAATATCGCGGGGCGGCCCCGATAAATTGGGCGGTGATAAACGGCGAAACCGAAACGGGCGTTACCACTTTTTTTATCGAAAAAGAAATTGATACGGGGCAGCTTATTTACAACGAAAAAACTGAAATTTCGGAAGAAGATACTGCCGGAACAGTGCACGATAGATTGATGGAAATCGGAGCAAATTTGGTGTTGAAAACCGTCAGAGCCATTGAAGCCAACGATTACCCACAAATACCGCAACCAGACGTTGAAATAAAGCACGCACCGAAGATTTTTAAGGAAGATTGCGAAATAATTTGGAAAAACTCTTCGGAAGAAATCTTCAATTTTGTTCGAGGACTTTCGCCTTATCCGGCAGCGTGGACTACGTTTATGGATAAAATGCTTAAGGTATTCAAAACCACGAAACTCGACGAAAAGAGCATAGAATTCACGATCGAAATTAACGATAGAGAAACCACTTTCTTAACCAACGAAAAAACCTTCATTCACGCCAAAACCGCCGACGGTTGGCTTGCGATTGAGGAGCTTCAACTTCAAGGCAAAAAACGCATGACAACGGAAGAGTTTTTGAGGGGTTATCGTTTTTAAAATGCTTTATTCCACCTGAATTTCTACATCCATGATTAAAGATAAGATAGTCAAAGTCCTTGAAAAAGTGTTTAAAAACTTGGTGTTTGTAAACTATAGTT
>JANQUM010000149.1 GCA_030731175.1 Spirosomataceae bacterium | reverse complement strand
TTCCAAGGTAATGCAGGCGTTCATAAATATCGCCTTTATCGAGCGTAAAAGCGGGCGTATCGGGCTGAGCACGAACGTACACCATGGAGGCATGTAACTCTTCTTCAGCAATAAAACTCCCCTCTGAATACTCAATATCAAATGATTTTATCGTCTCTTTTTCATTGGTAGCGAGGTTGTAAATATGATCTACCTGCCGCACCCTAAAATAAATAAAATTACGGATAAAGTACATGTGGTAATCGTTGTTCGGATTGTACGACCACTCCAAGTGCTGCATATAATCCGTAATTCCCTGCTGCCGTTGCGTGAGCGGACTCTCAGAACGTTCTACAAATGGCATAAAACGTAACATCCTTCTAAAAGCAAATGGATGATGGCTTTCGGCATCATGCAAATCAAGCCCAATAACCTGCAATTCTCCGTTGTGCTTGTCAAAAATTTGTTCGTAATCCCACAGACTTTCCATCACGGTATCATCTACGAAAGAGCATTCCCGCATATCAACTACCACTTTTTGGTTTGGCTCGATACTATCAAGTACCTTTTTCAAGCGGAAAAAATTGGCAAAACTGGCAAAGTGCTTCACTTTTACGTTTACTTTACCATCGGCTTCTTCCTTTATGGAAACGTTCTGCACTTTGATGTTTTGGAAGAAAAGCCGCACATTTTTCGTTAAAATAATGTGGGCAATAAATGTTGCCGCAATACCGGTTACAATACCTATTATCAAGCTGGTAAGCAACGTGGTGAACAACGTAAGAAAGAAAATTAGTAACTGCATTTTTCCAACGCTCGCAATTTTGGCGATGGTTTCCGGCGAAGCTAATTTGTAACCCGTGTAAACCAATATTGCCGCCAAAGCCGGGTACGAAATATGCTGCAATTGCTCTTTGAATAGCAAAATGAATAATAATAAAAACAACGCGTGAAAGAAGTTCGCACTTCGGTTGGTGGCGTTATTATTTACATTCACAGAACTTCGTGCAATTACTTTTACTACGTTCAAGCCACCCAAAAACCCGGAAGCAATCGTAGCGATTCCTAACGCTCGCAGTCCTTTATTTACGTTAGAACGGCGACGTTTTGGGTCTAATTTATCTACGGCTTTGATGCTTAATAACGACTCGATACTTGCAATCATCGTTATCGTGAACGTTGCCATGATGAAATCAATGTCACCGATTTTACTGAAATCGGGAGTCGGGAAATTAGTAAGTAAATTATCGGGAATTGAAACAAAAAATCGCTCAGGAATAGGATTTGTAATGCCAGCTGTGGTTTCAAAATAGTAGGAAAGTCCTACGGAAAGCAGTACGATCCACATCGGAGCGGGAAGTAACTGAAAGTATTTATTACGAATTTTGGGATAGAACGCCATTATTAGCAAACTGCAAATACCAACTAACGCCGCCGCCCGAATTTCAGGATTACTCAGCACGTCAATCAGCGAAACCGGTATGGTCAAAAGTAGTTCAATCGGTGAGCCAACGGCATCTAAGTTACCAACCATGATGTGAAATTGCTTCGCCAAAATGATAATTCCGATCGCCGCAAGCATTCCTTGAATTGCCGCCGATGGGAAGAAATCTGAGAGTTTACCCAAATTCAAGAAGGCGAGCAACACAATTACCGCCCCTGAAATAATTATAGCGGCAAGTGTATAAAGGTAACCTTGATACATATCTCCCGCCCCCAAAATGGTGATGGAAGATAGCACCGCAACCACCAACCCATTTCCTGGGCCGGCAATTGTAACGTGCGTTCCGCCCAAAATAGAGACGATAAAACCACCCACAACCGCCGAAATAATACCCGCAATGGGCGGTGCCCCGGAAGCTAACGCAAGCCCCAAACCTAATGGAAGGGCAATTAGAGAAACGACAAAACCCGCAAAAATATTGGCGGGAAGTTGCTTTACAAATGTATTAGTAGTGTTTTTATTCAAGGGAAATTAAGGGTTAGTTAGGGAGTTGCGTAAAAAGCAACTACGAATATAGCTACCTTTTCACGATTTTAACAACGCAAGATTTGTCTTCGGCATCAATTGCCCGAATAAAGTAAGTTCCCTGCACTATTGAACTACTCAACGTTAGTTCATAGTTGTTGGGTTCAGTACGTCGTGCCGCCACGCCCCATTTTCGTAGCATTACGTCAAAGAACTCGAAAGTGACCGGTTCAAGGTTACGAATGTATAAATTCAGGGCTTGGCTCTCAATTACTGGATTCGGAAAAACTGTGCAGGTCGGCTCTGTGATTTCAAAATTCACAGCAACCGGTGCGAAGTATTTCAGCGTACCCTCCAAATCCTGATAAACCGATCGGTAATAAAATATACCGTTAAACGGCTGAATATCAACAAGCTGCTTAGACTCTCCAGACTTTATTTGTCGCCACGCAAACCAATTTTTACCGTCAATACTTCGTTCGATAAAATAGTTTAGCGGTCGTACTTCCTCCGTAATATTCAATGAAATATTGACTTGATTTCCCGCTACAATTGCTTCGGTTTCGATTTGGGCAAAAGGATTAGGTGTCAAGCCAAATTCGGAGAAAGAAGCCGTAGAAAATTCAAAGAAATCTGTTTCGGAAATTAGATTTTCTACCTTAACATTCCCGTCAATCACTTCACTTCTGCCGTTTGTAAAATTATCATTATTGAGCGGGTCGCAGTCTTCGTTTATGCCTTCGTAATGAATTACAAACCAATTTTTGGGTGCGTTAAACAGGGCAATATCATTTTTTGGGGCTAAAATCCGGATTGTAACGGGACGTTCAAATTTTTCTAAAACGCTACTTTTCAGAGCGAAATAGCGAGGAAAAAGCGTCGTTCCTTCGGGGGTTTCTAAATTATTATTTGCCAGTTGGAAATTAAGCGTAACCGTTCCTAAGTTTTGTCCGTTCGGGTTAATTGCCCCGAATAATTTCCCTTCGGAGTTGTAGAAATTTACCCACGAATTTCCGTTCACATTTTCCCGAATAATTTCATTGCAAGACGAAGGGTTTACATCCGTCTTCGAAATAATACAAGGTGCTATATTTACCGCTATTTTTTGATTTTCACTGAGGCAACCGTTGGAGTCGACTGCGGCGACGAAATACTGCTGAGTTCCGATGAGTTGCGTAGAAATAGCGGGGATTTCCTCCGCAAAATCATCCGTTGTTTCAATGCTCCAAAGTAAGGTATTTTGCGATATTGCCGTCAAATTCACGGTTGAAGAAAATTGGCAAATGCTCAATAAACTGTCAGTTACGGGCTTTTGTGGCGGAGCAAGAGTTGTGAAGTTCAACGCCGTACGGTCACTTTCGCAGCCTTTATCGGAGCGTTCGGCAACGAACAAAGTTTCTTTCCCTACCGTTTCAGAAAGGTTCTGTGGCGGCTCAATTTGTCCTAAAGTATCAGTTAAAGATGTAAACCACAACACCTGATTTCCTTTTTCTTGAGGATCAACTTTCAACCTTTGTTCTGAGAATTTACATACGGTATAATCTGTGGTTACTGGAGCGGCGGGAACGGCATTTACAACAACTTTTGTTTCGGGCGAATAGCGGTTACAAGCCAAACGATCGTTCACTTTAAATACAACTTTCAATCTATAATCCGCCGTTTTACTTGAGTCCGCAATTCCCAAATTCAACCAATTAGAAGTTGAATCAATAGTTTCCCAACTCCTACCCAACTGCCGCTGCCATTCAAAACGCTCAATTAAGCCCGATGCTTTTATTTGCGTAGAATCCAGCACAATTAATTGCCCGGCACAAGCCGCCACGTCAGGAATTTCACCAATGACTTGATTCACAATAAGCGGCACGGGGCTTGAATACAGCGAATCTTCCGCATCTTTAATGAGGCAGCGGTAAAGCGTTCCGTCGGGGTTTTCGCCTTCGCCCACATCCCGAATGGTCAAACTACGTTCCGTTTCTCTCGAAATTTTAACGAAACTTTCAGCGTTTGGCAATTTACTTTCCCACTGAAAAGTGACGTCACTAAAGCTCTCGGCGGCGGCATCAAACGAAACTGAATTGCCGTCGCAATCGACTTGGGCTTCAGGCGTTTTGGTGAATTTCAGAACTTCCCGAATTTCGGACTCGATATAGGTGCGTTCGCTTTCGCAACCAAATGCCGAAGTTTGGGAAACGTAATGTTTGTACAATTTAGGATCAGTGTATGTTGGCGTTTCGGAGGTGTACGTTCTACCCGTCCGAGAGGTAAACCATTTGAGGTTTTCGCCCTCGGCGGTGAACTGTAATATTGTTCCTTCTTTCACAAAAAGCGGCGTTGTGTTGGTCGGAGCAATGGGTTCGGGATGAATAATCACGTTCATCTTTACTTTCGGACTTTCGCACCCTTGCGGCGTGGCTTCAGTAAAAAATACGGGAAATTCGCCCGCTTCGTTGGTTTCTGGAATTGGGGCTTTTGTGTCTCCAACTACTTGGTTTTCAGAAGAATACCAGAGCACATCATTACTACTCCGAGTATCGTAAGAAAGGCTACTTGCCCGGTCAAATTGGCAATATTCTACCGTTGAGCCAAGCGGGGCATTTGGGTAACCGCTAACATCCAAACGGCTTGGATCGGTATTTTCGGTGCAACTTGGGCCACCCGTATTAAACGTTACGCCGCAGCGATAATACCTGCCATCGGTATATTCGAGCGGTGAAATTTTGAGGCGTGAAGTATTCGTGCCACTGATACGGTCGGTGTTAATCATGTCGTCCCATGGGCCGCTCGTTCCGCTGCGGGTTTGCCATTGGTATTCCGAAACGTCTCCCGTAATCACAAATTTTATGGCAATATCTTCCTCATAATTTGTACCAATGCATGCATCTACGTTTTTAAAAGTCCCTTCCAGTGAATTAACAAAAAGCGTGGTTATGTTGGAATACGTAGTCCCGAGCGAGTCCCAAACGAAACATCTGTATTGGCTCAGGTGCGGGTTATTAGCATTTCCAACGCTCGAAACCCTCATAACCGGCCCGTAAGAAAATGCTACGCCGTCATTTTCGGTCAGATTGATAAATACATTTTCGTTGGGGCGTTTGCGTTGCCACTGGTACTGCAAATTTCCCGCACCCACAGCTTCAACAAAAAGCGTAACCGAATTTCCTTTGCAATCGTATTGGTCAATACTCTGCGACTTTAACGCAAGTGGTGAATAAACGGCGGCGGTAATTTTTAGGCGATTACTTTCGCAGCGACCGTCATTTTGCGTAACCCAAACCGTATATTTTCCTACTTCTGAGAAAGAAGGAGGAGTTAAAGAAGCTGTTCCGCCCGTTTCGACGGAATACCATTTCAGACTTGTGCCCGATGCCGCAAACGTGAGCACTGCCGGAGTGACTACGCCCGAAACGGTTAGATTTTCGGGCAACGGAACGCCGCCAGGCAATACAATAACGCTTGCCATTTGCGAAGAGCTTCCGCAGGAATTGGAGCACGTAGCCATATAATTTGTGGAAGCCGTTGGAGAAACCGTAACGGACGAAGTACTTTCACCCGAAGACCATGAAATCACGCCGCCGCAGCCAGTAGCGGTTATTATTGCGGTGTTTCCTTCGCAAATAGTGGAATCGGCAAAGTTTAGGTCAAATTCGAACGACGGCTGAACGATAATTTCAAAAGCATCGGCGGTGGCTTTGTTGCAACTTGTTGGCTGGCAATCTACAACGACACGGTAATAAACTGATACGTTTTCGGTTGAAGCATTTGATAAGTTATTGATTGTCAACGATTCGGCTGTTCCCGAAATGTCTTCCCAAAATGAAGAACCCGCAGCCGAGGAACGGTCGTTTCGCTGCCACGAAATCGGGCAATTTCCTGAACCGCCGTTTACCGTTGCGTTGAGTATAAAGGTTTCGTTTGAACAAATCAATGATTTCGAGGAAGTGACGATAACACTCGGATCAGGAGCAATGTAAATCGTATCGACGTTTGAAAATGCTTCGCCGCAGGTGTTTGAAACCCTACGGCGATAGAGCGTAGTTTCACTTAAAGCACTTGGGTTATAAGTCAATGACGTTGCTCCGTCAATATCCGCCCAATCACCTGAAGTAATGCGTTGTTGCCATTGAATGGTCAGACTTTCGCCCGTCGGGCTAACAGAATTTGTAATAGTTGGTGGGTTATATCCGGCACAATTTATGGCGGCGGTGGCTTCAATTGTTCCGCTAGTGGGAAGGGCATTTCCTTCAATAATTACTTCGTTTGAAGTTGAGCTTGTTCCACACGGTGTTTCACAGATTGCGGAATAACTTCCTTTACCCACTATTAATGTTGCTCCCGTTGCGGCAGTTGACCAAGTAATTATTCCGTTACAGTTTATTGCCGTTAGCGTCGCCATTTCTGCGTTACATAGAAATAACGTATCAGCAGTTATCGTTGGAGTTGTTGGGGCAGTTCCGATCGCAATTTCTATGGTATTACTTACGGCACTTTCGCAATTATCTAACGAACAAACAGCGGTGTAGTTTCCGGCACTCGCAACCGAAATTGAAGTTCCTGTTTCACCCGTTGACCAAGTGACAATTCCAACGCAGCCAGTTGCGGTAATCGTTGCCGATCCAGTACCACAAATTTGAGTTTGGTCAGTGTTGATAATTGGCGGTGAATTCTCAATTACATCCAATTTCAATCCATTCCCCGTTTCGTTGTACTCAATGCACGTTCCGCTGCTATTTTCAAATGTAATTCGACAGCGGTAATAACCTGAGTTTGACGTTTGAAAGTTGCTGATTGGGAGTACATTATTTGTACCGTTTGCTAAGTCCGTCCACGAGCCACTCGTGCCATTTCGGTATTGCCATTGGTAGCCGGAAACCGTTCCGGTAAGGGTGTAATTTGCTAAATCTAAGGTGTAGTCTGAGCCGAGACAAAGTGTTTTGTCTTCATTACTTCCCGCAATACTGTTTACGGTTAACGTTGCGGCTTCGGAGGTTATTT
The DNA here is from genome assembly GCA_030731175.1 of Spirosomataceae bacterium. Lineage (GTDB taxonomy): Bacteria > Bacteroidota > Bacteroidia > Cytophagales > Spirosomataceae > JANQUM01. Next base: position 642 of record JANQUM010000149.1, on the reverse strand, counting down.
CGCAACCGTCATTTTGCAGTGTAACGCGGTAGTTTGCCAAATGTGGACTGGTTGAATTTCCGACATTTGATAATCGTAATTCATTAGTGTTTTCACCAGAAATATTAGTGAATGTACCGCCCGGCAATTGCTGTTGCCATTGGTAAGAAGTTACGTTGGAAGCAGTAATTTCGAAGGTAGCGGTATTGCCTTCGCAGTTGGTGAAATCTGTTGGTTGAGCAGAAATAACGGGAACGGCTTTTCCACCAACAACGATATTGTTTTGAGTTATTAAACAGCCGTTTTCATCTTGCACTGTTAAAGTATACGAGCCGCCCGAAAGGTTTGAAAACGTTGAACTTGTTTGAAAAGCACCGCTACCTAACTTAAATTTCAACGCTCCCGTTCCGCCCGATGCGATAAACGAAATACTTCCAATTGCTCCGTCGCAGGTTGCGGGTACGGTTGTAAGATTTGAAATGGCGATTATTGCGGGTGCTGAAATTGTGCTATTTCCCGTCGCCGTGCAGCCATCACCATCTTTTACGTTTACGGTGAAAGCTCCAGCCCCGAGGTTCTCAAATTTGTTGGATGATTGAAAAACGCCACTATTTAATTGATATTCATAATTCGATGAACCCGAAGCGGTTGCGGTGATGCTGC
>JANQUM010000148.1 GCA_030731175.1 Spirosomataceae bacterium | reverse complement strand
TGCTTCTTCATCACCAAGTAAGCCGTTTTCTCCTGCGTGGGGATTCAAGCCCATCACCGCAATTTTTGGTTTTAAAATACCAAAATCGTATTTGAGCGAATTGAGCATTAACTTTAGCTTTTTCGCGATAAGTTCTTGCGTGATTTTTTCCGAAACTTTCTCGAGTGGAATATGTCCGGTAACAACCCCAACCCGCAGCCTTTCACTCACCATGAACATCAAACTTTCCTTAGCCTCAAATTGTGCTGCAAAATACTCTGTGTGACCAGGAAAGTTAAAGTCCTTTTGCTGAATTGTATCTTTATTTATTGGGCAAGTCACAATGCCATCAATTTCACCTTTTTTTAAATCATGCGTAGCTCTTTCGAGAGCATCAAACGCCAATTTTCCTGCCTTTCTTGTAGCAACGCCTAATTCCAAATCAAAGTAATCTTCATTTAGGCAGTCTAATATATAAACTTGATTATCTACCGCCTCAGCAGGATTTTTTATCCGTTGGTATTTAAACTCTTTACGGTTTAACAATTGATTGGCCTTTACAATATGCTTTGCAGAACCATAAATAATTGGAATAAATAAAGTCTTTGTAAGCGTTGACTCGAACGCTTTCAGAATTATTTCGGGTGAAATTCCGTTAATATCACCAATTGTAATGCCTAATTTTATCTTCCGTGAATTTTCCATTTGCTTGAGTTAAAACACAAAACTAATCATCTCCAGACGTTAAAGAAAATGAAAGTACTTATTGTTGACGAAATGCACCCGTCGATTATCGAAATGCCGAAAAGTTTGGGTTTAGAAGTCGATTATTTTCCCGAAATTTCCCGAAACGAGTTTTTGGAGATTTTACCAAATTACGAAGGGTTGATTATCCGAAGTAAGTTCATTATCGACGAACCGCTAATAGAATCAGCAACCAAATTAAAATTTATTGGTCGAGCCGGAGCCGGACTCGATTTGATTGATATTGAAGCCTGCCACAAAAACCACATCGCTATTTTTGCCGCAAACGAAGGAAACCGAATCGCCGTTGCCGAACATTTAATCGGGATGTTACTCACGCTTTTTAATAACATTCACAAAGCTAATCAAGAAGTTAAAACAGGAATTTGGAAGCGGGAAGAAAACCGGGGAACGGAATTATTCGCCAAAACAGTTGGAATTATTGGTTTTGGAAATAACGGACAAGCCACCGCCGAGCGTTTAGTGGCTTTTGGCTGCAATGTACTTGCATACGACAAACACCGCTACGGATTTGGCAATCAATTTGTGAGGGAATGTTCGATGGAAGAAATTTATCGGGAAGCAGATATTGTCACCCTTCACGTGCCACTGAATTTTGAGACCGTTGGTATGGTTGACGACGAATATCTTAATCGTTTCAGAAAACCGATTTATTTTTGTAATGTTTCCCGAGGTGAAATTGTAAAACTTGAAAGTCTAACGAATGCACTTGAAAAAGGGCAAGTATTAGGAGCTTGTCTGGACGTTTTAGAAAACGAGAAA
>JANQUM010000147.1:1900-7702 GCA_030731175.1 Spirosomataceae bacterium | reverse complement strand
GAACCAGGGACCACCTGATTATGAGTCAGGTGCTCTAACCAACTGAGCTATAGGTCCAAAATCTTTATATGTAACACCTTCCTGATTTGTTTCAGGTGGTCGAACCAACCGGCAAACGATTTGTGAGCTATAGGTCCGTCAAAGTTAAATAATAACTTTCGTCGTCTTCCCGTTTTTGGGAATGCAAAAGTAGAGCGAAATCTCAATTAAAAAAATACTTATTGCTACTTTTTTCGATATTTGTGTTTTTACAATGCCTCCATGAATAAAAGAAAAATAATCAACGATCCCGTTTACGGTTTTATCAATATTCCTACGGAGTTGATTTTCGAGTTGATTTCACACCCCTATTTTCAACGTTTACGCCGTATTCGGCAGTTGGGGCTTGCCGAGTTTGTGTATACCGGAGCAACGCACACGAGGTTTCAACACGCCCTTGGAGCAATGTACTTAATGGGACAAGCCATGGACGTACTTCGTAGCAAAGGCATTGAAATAAGCGATTCCGAAAAAGAATCTGCTCAAATTGCGATTTTATTGCATGATTTAGGTCACGGGCCATTTTCGCACGTTTTAGAACATTCCATTTTGCCAAATGTTGCCCACGAAGAAATCTCGCTCATCTTAATGAACCGCCTTAACGTTACCTTTGATAACAAACTGCTAACCGCGATTGAAATGTTTAAGGGAACGTACTACCGCCCGTTTTTTAATCAATTAATTTCGAGCCAACTTGACATTGACCGCCTGGATTACCTCCACCGCGATTCTTTTTTTACGGGCGTTGTAGAAGGCACTATTGGAGTAGAACGCATCATCAAAATGATGTGCGTGGTTGATAACCAACTTGCCATTGAAGATAAAGGCATTCTGAGTATTGATAATTTCCTGAACGCCAGACGAATAATGTATTGGCAGGTTTATTTACATAAGACCTCCATTGCAGCAGAAGTTATGCTGAAAGGGATGATTCGGTTAGTAAGAACTGAACTTACAGATACTTCATCAAATGGTTGTACTAACACGCTCAATGAGTTGCTAAATCTAAATTGGACGGAACATACCATTGACTCTGACAAATTTATCGAACTGTTTACCGACCTCGACGATGTTGATCTATGGGCTTCCATCAAAAATTGGCAAAACTCAGGGAATGCTACACTGAAATTTTTAGCTTCTTCTTTTCTGAATCGTAATTTATTTAAGATCAAGTTTTATCCTAACCAAATAGATTTGGAAAACGAAAAACTAAGCCGCATCCAAGATTTAAAGAATGCAGGAATTTCTCACAATCCCGATTACTTAGTACAAAGCGGAAAAATATCAAACAAAGCTTACATAGCAGGAAATTCAACTATTAAAATTGCCATGAAAAACGGCGAAATAAAGGATATTATGAATGCTTCTGACTTACCCACAATCAAAGCATTGAGTAACATTGTGAAAAAAAGTTATCTATCTTGGGTCAATCCGTTATATTTGCGGTAACATACAAAGCCATTAATGGATTTTACGGTAAAACAAATTGCAGAGTACATAAACGGAGAGGTTGTAGGCGACGAAAACGAGGTCGTTAATCAATTCTATAAAATCGAAGAAGGGAAACCGAAAGGTATATCATTTTTGGCTAATCCGAAGTATGAAAACTATTTATACAAAACCGAATCAACTGCCGTTGTAATTAACAAAAGCTTTGAACCTAAATCTACGCCACGAACAACGCTCATAAAAGTTGAAGATGCCTATTCGGCATTTTCTACGCTCTTGAAACTTTATGAGAGCGTTAGTAATCAAAAGGTTATGGGCATTGCACCAAGTGCTGTTGTTTCTTCGAAAGCAAAAATTGGTCAAAATACTTCAATCGGAGCGAACTCAGTAATAGGTGATAATGTTGAAATTGCTGATGGCGTAACTATTGCAGCAAACGTAATTATTGAAAACAGCGTAAAGATTGGAGCAAACACTCAAATACACGCAAACACCGTGATTTATGCCAACACTGAAATTGGGGCAAATTGCGTAATAAAAAGTGGTGCTATAGTTGGAAGTAGCGGTTTTGGTTTTGCACCAAACGCTGAGGGTGTTTACGACTCAATACCGCAAATTGGTAATGTAGTAATAAAAGATAACGTGAGCATTGGTTCAAATACTTGCATTGATCGTGGCACGATGGGTGCTACCTATATAGGTGAGGGTGCAAAAATTGATAATCTTGTGCAAATTGCTCATAATGTTACCATCGGAGACCATACCGTTATTGCCGCTCAAACCGGAGTGGCGGGCTCTACCAAAATTGGTAAGCATTGCGTAGTGGGCGGTCAGGTAGGGTTTGTTGGTCACATTGAGGTAGCAGATTACACAAAAATTGCCGCTAAGACGGGAGTTAACGCTACGATAGTTGAGAAAAATACAAGCGTTGGGGGAAATCCGGCCTTTCACATTAAAGATTACTTGAGGTCGAGTGTATTCTTCAGGCAATTGCCTGTCTTTGAAAAGAGAATTTCAGCATTAGAAAAAGATAAAAACAAAATTAAATGAGCGATAAACAACGCACATTAAAAGAAAAAATAAATTTTTCGGGAATTGGGCTTCATACTGGAGCTAAGGTCAACATGACCATTCTCCCTGCACCAGTAAACCATTGGTTTGTTTTTAAACGAACCGACGTTGACGGTAATCCTACAGTAAATGCAGACGTTGCAAACGTAATTGATACTTCCAGAGGAACGGTCTTACAACAAAACGGTGTAAAAATACACACCACCGAGCACGTACTTTCTGCACTTGTTGGTATGGGAATTGATAACGCTATCATAGAACTTGACGGCCCGGAAATTCCAATTTTAGACGGAAGTGCTCAATTGTTTGTTGCCGAAATAGAAAAAGTTGGGTACGTTGAGCAAAATCTAAATAAGAACTATTTTGTTGTTGAAGAGGCAATTGAATATTCAAGCGAAGAAAAAAACGTAGAATTGGCAGCTTTACCATTTAATGACTACCGCCTAACGGTGATGGTTGATTATAATTCAAAGGTAATTGCGAGCCAGCACGCAATTCTGCATAACTTAGAGAATTATAAAGAAAAAATTTCCCCTTGCCGGACTTTCGTATTTGTTCATGAAATTGAGCAATTATTTAAAAATGGACTCATCAAAGGAGGAGATTTAAACAACGCCATAGTGATTTCGGAAGATGGGGTTGACGAAGAACGAGCGGCTTACCTTTCAAAATTATTAAGTAAAGATAACATTCAAGTAAGCAAACCCGGTATACTTAACCAAGAGCCGCTCAAGTTTAATAACGAGCCTGCGAGGCACAAGTTGTTAGATTTAATCGGTGATCTTGCATTGGTTGGCAGGCCGTTAAAAGCACACATTTTAGCTGCAAGGCCAGGACATGCAGCAAATGTGGAGTTGGCTAAAGCAATAAAGAAGTCAATCGAGCAAAGCAACGAAAATCTACCCCAATATGATGCAGAGGCTGAACCAATTTTCAACGTAACTCAAATTGCGAATTTCTTACCGCACCGTTATCCGTTTCAACTCGTCGATAAAATAGTATCGCTTGATGGCACTTCAGTTGTAGGTATCAAAAATGTTACCATAAACGAGCCGCACTTTACGGGGCATTTCCCTGACAATCCGGTTTTTCCCGGTGTTTTGTTACTTGAAGCAATCGCCCAAACGGGTGGCGTCCTCGTTTTAACTTCCACGGGAGAACCTGAAAAATACTGGCCGTATTTAGTAGGTATAGATAATTGCCGTTTTTATAAAAACATTTTGCCCGGAGATAGTCTTGTAATGAAATGTACGCTTTTGGCACCAATCAGAATGGGCGTGGCAAAAATGCACGGAGACGCTTACGTTGGTAAAAAAAGAGTTTGCTCGGTTGATATGACCGCCCGTTTGGTTAAGAAATCATAATATATGCAGCAGCTGAATTACATACACGAAGGGGCAAAAGTTGCCAAAAACGTTCATATTGACTATTTCACAACAATCCACGACGACGTTGAAATAGGAGAAAATACCTGGATTGGTTCGAACGTAACAATCTACCCCGGAGCAAGAATTGGAAAAAATTGCAAGATCTTTCCAGGAGCAGTTATTTCTGCAACCCCGCAAGATTTAAAATTTGACGGTGAATACACAACTGTAGAAATTGGCGACGATTGCACCATTCGGGAATGTGTTACTATAAATCGAGGAACTACCGACAGGCAAAAAACAGTAATTGGCAAAAACTGCCTTATAATGGCATATTGCCACATTGCACACGATTGCATTTTGGGCGATAACGTTATCCTCGCTAATTCGGTACAACTTGCCGGACACGTACAATTAGGAGAACACGCATTTATTGGCGGAACTTCTGCGGTTCATCAGTTCGTAAAAATTGGTGAACACGTCATGATTGGTGGTGGCTCATTAGTAAGAAAAGATGTACCTCCATTCATTACTGCCGCTCGCGAACCACTTTCGTACATTGGGTTAAACACACTGGGGTTGAGAAGACGTGGTTTTTCAAACGAACGAATTCAAGCAATTCAGGAAATTTACCGTCAACTATTTTTATCGGGCAAAAATGTAACTGATGCAACTGCTGCTGTCAAAGAAAAAATTGAAGAAAGTGCCGATCGGGAGAATATCCTCGATTTCTTTTTGAATTCAAAACGTGGAATCATCAAAAAAGGCAATGGCGAAAATCCTGACTGAAACTCCCAAAATTCATATAAATGATGCTTCAAAAAAGTACATTAATGAATGGGTTTTCAGAAACCTTGAATTAACTTTTCAGAACTCTCGCTACGCCATCATTGGTCCGAACGGTTCCGGCAAATCAACGTTACTTCAGTGTCTTTCAGGTTTAGTACCTATTTCTAAGGGTACGATTTACTACGAAATAAACAGCAAAGAAGTTGACGTTATCGACATCTATAAGCATATTTCGTTTGTTTCTCCAGCACTCGAACTTATCGAAGAATTTACGCTTCACGAAATTTTTGAGTTTCACAAAAATTTCAAAAAATTGCACTTTCAAACCTCCGCTGAGTTTGCCGAGGCAATTTTTCTTACTAAAAGTTTACACAAACAAGTCAAGAATTTTTCTTCTGGTATGAAACAACGAGTCAAACTCGGACTCGCCTTTTTCTCAGATTCATCGATATTACTTTTTGACGAACCAACCACCAATCTTGACGAGAACGGCTGTAATTGGTACGCTTCGCAGTGCGAAAATATTGGGCTTGAAAAATTAGTGATTGTTGCTTCAAATCAAAAACACGAGTATGAATTTTGCGATGCTCTAATTAATGTGTTAGATTTCAAGTAAAATCTAACACCAATGAGGTTTCTCGCAATTGCATTCTTTTTTCTTATAAATCTTCCTGCTTACTGTTCTGGTTTCAGCTTTGTAGAAAACCAAGGACAATGGGATTCTTCAATAAAATTTAAAAGCGATATTCCGGGCGGTTTTTTGCTAGTAAAAGATAATTCAATCGAATACATTTTTTACAGTACGGAAGCGTTAGCAAACCTTCACGCAGCAAAAAGTAACGGCGAAAACCTCATTCCTACAACTCGAATTGTATTAAATTTCTTAGAATCGAATGTAGAGAACTCAGTCGAAAAATCGGGTCAGTACGGTCACACATCAAACTATTTTATCGGTAAAGATCCTGCTTTTTGGAAAACGAATGTGCCTGCTTACTCAGAACTTACCATAAAGAATTTATACAATTTCATTGATTTCAGAATTTACACCATCACCGGACAACTGAAATACGAATACATTGTGCATCCC
>JANQUM010000147.1:0-1890 GCA_030731175.1 Spirosomataceae bacterium | reverse complement strand
TCCCGGCGGAAATCCAGCAGACATAAAATTAGCTTATAAAGGTTCTAAAAATATCAGTGTTACAAATACTGAAATAATTATTGAAACGGACGTAAATACATTTAAAGAATATAATCCTTACACGTATCAACAAACGCAACAGTTAAAAGAAATTGACGCCCATTTTGTGATTAAAAACAACGTAATCGGCTTTGAAATAGGCGTTTACGATACCGAATACAAGTTGGTGATTGATCCCGAACTTGTGTTTTCGACGTATTCTGGCTCTTTTTCGGATAATTGGTCGCACACAGCAACCTATGATAGTAACGGAAATCTTTACGCAGGAGGAAGTGTTTTTGGCCTAAATTTCACCGTTACCGAAAAAGCATTACAGCAAACTTTGGGCGGAGCAAGCAACGGAAATGGTATCCCGCTTACTACCGACATCGTGATTCAAAAATACAGTTCTGATGGTTCTACCCTACTCTATTCAACGTTTTTGGGCGGTTCAGAATCCGAAGTCCCACACAGCTTTATTGTAAACAGCAATAACGAACTCGTAATTTTGGGAACAACCTCATCAATAAATTTTCCAGTTACCGATTCCGCCTACGACACAACTTTCAACGGTGGCGGCGAGATTACGGGAAATCTGATAACCTCAAATATTACTTACCGAAACGGTTCGGATATTTTTATAAGCGTAATTTCTGAAAACGGCGATCAACTGATAGGCTCATCGTTCATTGGTGGTTCTGGAAACGACGGAATTAATGATACCAGAAGTCTTGCTATCAGAAATTACGGAGATGAATTTAGGGGTGAAGTTGTGGTTGATGCGTTTGATAATATTTATGCCGCAAGCGTTACGAACTCATCAGATTTTCCAACTACAGATTTAACAAAAACAGACTCAACGGGTGCGGCAGTTGCGTTCAGACTAAATTCAAAGTGTGAAAAACTTGAGTGGTGTTCAACAATAAATGGTAGCGGCTATGATGCGGCTTTCTCAATTAAAGTAAACGCAGAAAGTGTTTACGTTTGCGGAGTGACAACAAGTGATAATTTACCATTAAGCAACGGATTAAAATCAACTTTTGCGGGAAGTTCAGACGGATTCACTAGCCTGTATATTAACGATAAACTCGAGATTTCTACTTTTGTAGGTACAGATGCGGCAGATATTGCTCTATTGATGGACTTAGATAATCAAGGAAATGTGTACCTTTTTGGGCTTAGCCAAGGAGCTTACCCCATAACTTTTGGTGTGTACAATAACACAAATAGCGGACAGTTTATTCATGCGTTATCTCCCGATTTAAAAACCACAATTTTCTCCACAACTATTGGATCTGGAAGAGGAAACGGCATTATTGATATCGTTCCGACCGCTTTTTTGGTAAACGATTGCGGAAATATGTACCTATCTGGTTGGGGAGGTCGGGTAAATATAAATACAGGTTTGAACTTAAACAGCTCAACAAATAATTTGCCTTTAACGCAAAACGCATTCAAAAACACCACATCGGGTAGCAATTATTACTTCATGATTTTGGAAGCAAACGCTCGTTCTTTGCTTTTCGGCAGCTATTTCGGCTCTGATATTCCCGATATTCCTTCAACAGAACGCGGAGATCATTTAGATGGCGGAACGTGCCGTTTCGATAAAAACGGAGTAATCTACCATTCTGCGTGCGTTTGCAGAGCAGGAAGCTTTGTAGGATTTCCAGTAAAAAATGCTGTCAATAGTAGCCATAACAGCTCAAATTGCAATATGGCGGCTTTCAAATTTGATATTGACGACTTATCGGCTGATTTTTCTTTCAGCGACGGAACAGAAACATCAAAAAGCGTTTTTTGCGGAAACACTAAGTTGGCGTTCAATAATCTAAGTCGAAACGCTCGAAC
>JANQUM010000146.1 GCA_030731175.1 Spirosomataceae bacterium | reverse complement strand
ATAAGCGAATCTGAGATAATAAACAAAATAGCACCGATTGAAAGCGAGTAAATAGCTATTTTATTGCCATTTATAGAACTCGCCGTTATTCCCATTACCGTAATTACAAACATATAAATAAGTACCGGTAGCGTTAATGCTTCCGGTATTTTATTGTTTAAAATCAACAGGAAAAACCCTATTACGGAAATCAAGAAAGCAACTGTTAGAAATGGCTTGAATGTCGCTTTTTTCCTGAATACAGCGATGTAAAATAAATGTGTAACCAGGAAACTCCCCAAACCGAACAAGAACAGATTTTCTGACGGTAACATCAACAAAATGTCTCCGAGCAGCGAAAATACAAGGGCAGCGATAAACGCACTGTTTTCCCGAAAACCATGTTTTGCTACGGTATAAATCAATGAACCCACAATTGCTGGCTTTAAGATGTAAATGCCCGTTGTAAATCCAATTTCACCCGAAATTATTTCAAGGCAAAGAATAACTAAGAAGAAAAGTGTGAACTTTTTACTTATCATAAAAGTAGTTTGCCAATTTCGTCCCAATGCGTAACACGAGTATAGCCGGTTACCTTTTGATTGTGCATGGCATCAAAAAGCAGCTTGGTCTCGCCCTCAAAGTAGTCGAGGTTTTTGGTGTGGTCATCAATCATTACGTCGGCTTTAATCATGTGTTTATAGCCGCAGAAAACCATTTTTTGCCATTCCACGAACGGAAAATGCTCGTTCAGCCAATGCACTTTTTCGGAAAGTGACTCAGGAAACTCCGTTGCCGCAGAAACGATGTAGACATCGTGGACTTTGTAGAGTTTTTCGATCACCTCAACGGCGTTTTGTTTTACGGCCAAATCTCTGAAAAAGCCGGATTTGCCAATTTCAGTTCTCACTTTTAAGTAATTATCTGCCTTAAAGAGGTCTGTAAACGACTTTTCATTGAAATCTTCTTTCTTAAAATTAGTATTGAATAAAGTGTTGTAAGTGTCCAGAATCTTCAATCCGGTTTCCGCCATGACATCGTCCATGTCAATGAGTATTCTTTTCATATAATTTTTGATGTGTGAGTTTTTTCAAAAGTAAACAAAAAATCCGAAGCATTGCCTCGGATTTTTGCATTTACACCAATATGAATCAAGCTGAATACTTTATTCATAAAATCTCAGAAGCTGTTTTAGTTAACTATTTTGAATACCAGTGAGCTATTTTTTGGAATTTACGAATTACCTAAACCGGAGCTACGCAGAGCGTAGTGAGGATTTGGGCAATGAAGTAAAAACGAAAAAGAGCCGCTGGGAACGTAATTAGGTTAATTCAAACAGCTTCTTAAAGCCCGTAGCTAAAGCTAACGCCGTATTGACGACCCGGACGTAGTAATTCAAATACTTGTGGGGCAGCTTCAAAGCTTTGGTACTGCTTTTGACGAACGCTGTTTAGGATATTCTGAGCCGAAACGCTCACCTTTGCTCTTTTGCTTTCACCAAAAGCTTTTGAAACTTTGGCGTTCAGGGCGTTAAAAGGTATTTCGTAAACGTCTGGGTTACGTCCAATTCCGACCACAGCAAGTCTTTTTCCTTGAATATTGTAGCTCAAATTGCCGTCAATGCCGTTTTTAGCATTAGCGTAATTCAAGAACGCGTTTACGATAAACGGCGATTGACCTTGCAGCGGACGAAAACGATCTACCGCTTCGTTGTCTCTTTTATTTTCCTGACGAGACAAAAACTCGTCTTCTGTCATTTCAACTTGCGAACGCACAAACGTTACGTTTGAACCGATATTGAAACCTTTCAAAGCTGGAATAAACGTATCAAGGTTGCGAATTAATTCGATTTCTGCTCCAATAACGCTTGCTCTTCCTACGTTGCGTGGTTGGAAATTATTTGGCGTTGCCTGACTAAACGCAACTACTTCAATTGGGTTAGTGAAATCTTTGTAAAACCCGCTCACGGAAATCATTTGACCGCCTTCGCTGTATTTTTCAAAACGCACGTCGAAATTAGAAATATTAGTAGATTTTAAATCGCGGTTTCCGATGAAAAAACGGTCAGTCAATGCGTCATAAATTTGAGCGATAGATGCCTCTTTGAAAGATGGACGGGCAACGGTACGCGTTGCGGCGGCTCGGATATTCGTGTTTTCGTTCAGTTCGTAAACTAAGTTCAACGAAGGAAGTATATTTAAGTCGTCAATAAATTTTTCGTTGTCATAAACTACATCACCTAAGTTTGACTGTCCGGTGTAAAGTAGGTCGAACTTCTCGGCACGAACTCCGTAAACTGCTTTCAGTTTTTCACCGATATAATTTTCGTTCATGATATACGCCGACGCAATATTTTGCGAAGCCGTAAATGTGTTGGCTGGTTCGTAGTTACCAGCAATGTACGTTCCGATTTTAGTCTCTGGGTTCCAAATATTTTCAGGGCTCAAGAGAGCGTCAGCGTTTCCGTTTATTTCAAGCTGGTTTTGACCGATAACCTTTAAACGGTATTGCAAAATTTCGTAATCACGAATCTTGTAAACATTGCCCAAACCAACCGATAACTTTGCGTCTTTTCCTTTCAATTGGTATTTTTTATCAATATCCACTTTCCCGCTGTAGTTATATTCCGTTAAGTCGCGGAAAATACGTAGTGGCTCTGCACCTTCACTTGGCTCAATTGAGAACCGACCTTCGTCAAATCTAAACGGAGTAACACGAACGTCTTTGTCTTCAATTCGGGAAATAGTGGGAGATAACCTCCAGTCAATTTCTAACTTACCATCTTGCAGGCTGTGCTTTCCGCCAATCAAGGCGTTTGTGATTGACCGCTGACTGTATTCTACGTTGTCACGGAAAATTTGGTTAGAATTTCTTAGGAACGTGTTTTGCTCAAAGTAACCCGCACTTGATTCACCGTTTTGAATGTGCATCGCCGTAACGCGGTATTTGTGTTTCTTGAATTTAATTGCTCCGCCAACCAAGCCGCTCAAAATAACGCTGTTTTTTGTCAACGCTCCAACCGAAGAACGGTCAAGTTCTAACTCGTTATTGTTTGAAGTATTCGGGGCCATTTTTCGGTAAATTCCGTAAATAGCTTCGTCGTAATGCTCGGTTTGGTTTTGATAATTTAGCGTTGCGTTGTAGCCAATTGTTGCCTTCGTTTTCTTGATTTGATTTCCGGTTGAAAGTGAGAAATTCAAGTTAGCGGGAGTAGTGTATCTCTGAGCCGCTAAATTTGGGTTGTACGCTTCAGTCATCTGCGTCAGTAAAGAATTACGCTGAATTGTGGAAGGAATATTGGAATTTCTGTAGAGCGGATTGTTCCTTGTGTTATTGTCAAATCCAAGAAAATCGGTGTTACTTCCCGGCGAAGTCAAACCGTTTGAATTAAAGCTCATCGACGGATTGTAGCTCGCTCCAACTTTTACATTGAAGGTCTTCTCTACGGGAAAATCTTTCGTAGAAATATCTACCACTCCGCCCGTGAAATCACCTGGCAGGTTTGGCGTAAAAGTTTTCAAAACGACGATATTATCAATCAAATTTGTTGGAAATAAATCCATCTGAATTGTATTTCTGTCGGGGTCAAGTCCCGGAACGTCAAGCCCGTTTAGAAGCGTCTTGGTGTAGCGGTCTCCCAAACCTCTTACAAATACGTATTTACCACCTTCAACTGATAATCCCGGAACACGCTGGATAGCTGCTCCGGCATCGTTATCGCCAATTTTGCTAAAAGCTTGCGAAGAAATTCCATCAAGAAGGTTCGGTGATTTTTTCTGCATTGTTCTGATTGCCGCTTCCGAGTTTCTTACCATCCGAGCAGTAACAACCACTTCTTCAAGCATTTCTGTGTCTTCCTTCAATCGTAAGTTTAGTTCGTTGACCTTTCCGGCAGTAACTACAACGTCCTGAACTTCGAGTGGCTGGTAACCTACGAAAGAAACAATTAGCGAATAAGTGCCGGGCTGCACTTCTAATGAATACGCACCGTCAAGATCTGAGGTGGTAACTTTTGATGTGCCTTTTAATGAAATGGTTGAGAAAGGAAGCGTTTCGCCAATTTTATCGTCGATTACTGTTCCTCTAATAAAACCGTTTTGAGCATATGCTGATAAAAGTGTGACTGTCAGCAGAAAAAGGGTGGTGTAAACTATTTTTTTCATTTGAATAATGTGATTGATTCTTATAAATTATTGGTGTAAAAAAGGGGAGGTAATTAGCCTCCCCTTTAAGTAATTAGTAGATTAAAATCCTGTCAAAGCATTTTTTCCCGCAGCGTAAGTCCAGCTGAAATCAGCTGCCGTTGCACCTACAGTTCTTGCGGTTACGGCGGTGTTATCAGTTGTCATCTTAGTTTTAAATTCTGCGTCCTTCCCACCAGTTGCTGTATCTTTGAACAACAAATTGAAAGCGACGTTTGCAGTGCTTAGATTGTACTGATTTCCGGTGAAAACCAAACTTCCGTTGAAGAAATTATTACTTGATTTGATGTCGTCAAGTTCCCAGTCAGCACTTGCAGAAAAATTGAAAAAGTAGCAATTTGTTATTGTTCCTTGAGCAGCGTCGCGGAAGTCGGCGAGCTCAGCAGTTTTGAATTTCAACGATCCGCGTGTCATCGTAAAGCGACCGCTTGCGTTGGTAGAACCTTCTGGTCCATCTATTTCAAGACCATGGTCAGAATTGTTTCCTGCTATATAAATAAAGTTCGTCACCGTTCCGGCGTAAGCCTGATCAACGTCGTAACCGTCATCGCCTTGAGACCAAACTAAAGCGTTTGTAACGTTGACAGTTCCACCGAAAAACTCAATTCCGTCGTCGGCTGTATTTGCAACTTCTACATTGTTGATGACAGTTCCGCTACCAACACCACCAAGGGTCAAGCCGTTGATTTCGTTGTTTGCCCCGATTGTAATTCCTCCGTGACGAATCGAAACGTATTCTAAAACGCCTGAATTATCGGCTGCCTCTGTTCCGCCGTAGCGACCGTAGGATTCATCAGCGGGAATCCCTTCAATTTGAGCTTCCGCCCCAACTTCTACCGAAATTGGTGCTTTTCCCAAAATGATAAGTCCGCCCCAGCGTCCTTGTCCTTCTTCGGTTTCGTCGGGAAGGTTCGTTCCTGCCTTTTGACCGAGTGCGATGTTATCTTCAGCTGCAGTAAAAATAATCGGACGAGCAGCTGTGCCTTTAGCGTTTATTTTTCCACCACGAGCAACAATCAATGCACTTGCAAGTGATCCTTCACCAGCATTTCCTTTTATAATTGTACCTTCCTGAATTGTCAAAGTGACGCCATCAGTTACTACAACTTTTCCACCTAAGAAATAAATGCGGTCGTTAGTCCATGTTTCATTGGCGGTGATTAGCCCTGATTTAGTGGCAGGTTCTGGTGGTGTAGAAGTGCTCACACAATTGCAGTTAATGTCAAGTACCTGGCCTGTCGGGCAAGTTGTGGTGCATGTAGATGCAATTTCAACGCAAAAGCAATCAGCAGTAAGGACCGTACCTGTGGGGCAGGTCTTGTCGTCGCAAAGTACGTCGTCTTGACAGCTTGCAAGAGCTAAAAAACATAAGAAAGAGAGGAAGTAATTGATTCTTTTCATTTGGATTAATTATGTTTCGTTTTTAAAACGATGCAAAAGTAGCTATCCACGATTGAACAGAACCAAGAAGGACTTTACGACTTTGTTACGTTTAAACGTTCTCCGTAACATTCGCTTAATTTTGAAAATCACCTTTTTCTCTAAAAAGGTGATTTGTAGCAGAGATAGGCTCTGTAAAGGTATTGTGAGTGTTTCCTTTGTGTAAATAGTGATTTCACGTAACGGGAAAAGGGTGCTTTCTCAGCTGAGTATTTGAAAGCAAACCGTGAATCTTAAATTTAAATTTACGAAACGGGGATTTCGTCAGATTGTACTTTGTTAAGATTTTATATGCTTTTTAAATCTTGCAAAAGCAAAGAGCCCCAAAGTCGACTATACTTTGGGGCTCTTTAACAAAAACGTAGGAAATTAAAATTTTGTGTAAATTCCAAAGTTGTATGAGCGGGAAAACGGAATATTATCTGCACCTAAAGCTCCAATAGTACTGAGGGTGAAGCCGTATTTTTCGGGAATGAATTCGTACAGGATTTTTATTCCTGCACCGTTAAACGCTTGGCGGTCGAGAAAAGAGGCAGATTTTGAGAAAATTATATCATCGGTTTCAAAAAACTCGCTATTTTGATTTAACGGTCGGTTAAAATCGAGCGTACCAATTAAGTAGCCATTTTTAATTATTTTATAGCCTAATTCGCCAGATAACCTAGCGAAGTTACTGTAGTTATTCGTTCGTAAACCCAACCCTGCTGAGGCATAGAAATAAAGCTTTTTTGTTCCGCTTCCGACAGAAAAATAGGGTTGAAAAGTTGAAGCAGCGTAGCCAGTTCGTAATCCCAAATCAGAATCTTCTGCACCTGTTTCTGCTTCGTAACTAAGCCCAACCGCCATTGTAGCTGATTTTACCGGAAGCTGATATTTGAGCGAAAAGGACAAATTGCCAAGGCCACCAAAAGTGGAAGTTTGACCGTTTTCCGTTATGAAATATTGTTTAAACGGCAGCACCGCCGTTATACCTACGTTCGGAATTAAACCGAAATCGAGGTAAAGTTGGTAGGTATTATCAACTGTGCTTCTGTTTGGGTTTACTTGCTCGCCGTTGTATCTTATTTCGTCGAAAAATAACCCTGAATAGCCGGCTTGTAAAAAGCCCTCATTTACCTGTTTAACCCAAGGGCTTTGAGCTTTTGTTGATACAGTTAAAAAATAAAAAATAGCGTAAAGACCAGCGATGCGGCAAATTTTTGTCATTGGGAAAATTTATTTAAAGCATAAACGGAATGCTGCTTGTAAAGGATTTACAGTTGCACAACTTTACCAGTTTTGACGGATTCATCGCAGGCAAAAGCAATTTTTAAGCTATTTACAGCATCGGCTAAATGATTCGTCAAATCAATATTTTCGTGAATAGCCTTTAGAAAATATAACTGCTCTCGGTTGCAAAGGTCTTGGTGATTCGGTTCGTCGGTTAGGTCAATCCATTTGTCTGGTTTTGTGAAATTATTTGATTTGTCGATGTCAGCGTAATGAACTTTTAGGGATTCCGTTTTAGTATGAGAATCTACGTTATCAGATTTTCCTGCACCACCGGCGTCTTTTGCCACGATGGAAACGCAGCCTTTCGGTCCGATTACGTCTTTAATAAAAAATGCCGTTTCGCTCATCATCGGCCCCCAGCCGGCTTCGTACCAGCCCACAGAACCGTCTTCAAATCTGAGTTGAAGCTGCCCGTAGTTGTAATTATCCGCCGGAATGTCGTCTGTTAACTTCGCTCCAATTGCCGAAACCTGCACGGGTTTTGAGCGGGTCATCATGCACATAATGTCAATGTAATGCACGCCGCAATCTACAATTGGCGAAAGGCTTTTCATTAAATTTCGGTGCACATCCCACATTACGCCATGACTTTGCTGATTGAGGTTCATCCGCATCACGAGGGGTTTCCCCATCGTTTGGGCAACTTCCACAAATTTGGTCCAAGACGGGTGATGGCGTAAAATATAACCGACCACCACTTTTTTGTCGGCTTTTACTGCTGCTTCCACAACACGCTCCGCTCCGGCGACGGAATCCGCAATTGGTTTTTCGAGAAAAACGTGACAACCCGCCTCGAGTGCTATTACTGAAAACTTTTCGTGGGTATCTGGGT
>JANQUM010000145.1 GCA_030731175.1 Spirosomataceae bacterium | reverse complement strand
ATTATGGCGTTGCGTATGGGGGTGAAAGCCAGCCGTGGCAACGCCTGAGAAGCCCATGGGGAAACGATGAGCAGCTTTACCAAAACAAATGGGAGTTTGAACACCGTGGTTTTTCTAACACGACTGATGCAAACGGAAATCCGGTAATTGACGTAGATTGGTTTGTTTTTGACATAGAGCGGCAAATTAAATCAAACGATTCTATTTTGCTTTTAAAGGGTTTACCTTCAATTCCGGCGGAAGTGAATGCGTTAAATAACAACGACTTTATTCAAGCTTATAAGCAGGAACTGCAAGAGTTGTACTTCAAGCCCACTAAAGTTTTCTCCGATAGGGGTTTGCTTTCAAGCAAAGTTTCTTCTTACGCTGATACCCCAGTTTTAAACACATTTGCTGACATTCAAGTCCGCTCCTGGGAAGCCTGGAAAACGGATAAATCCGTATTGAACCCAAACGTGTTAAACTTTGCGGAAAATAGGGTAGGGGGAAACTTCTACAATTCTATGAATATTCTGATGCCGTCTGCTTATTATTACTTTGATTATCCGAGCCCGTTTGCCCCAGAATACCTGAGCTATTTGTTGTTTCAGATTGAGGTGAATAAAGCGTGGTCTGATAAGCCGATTTACCCGTACGTTTGGCTGCGGTATAGTGCTAATCCTGCACTGAGATACAAATTAATTCGACCCTGGATGGCAGAAGCAACCGCAATTTTCCCTTTCTTTTCGGGTGCGTCAGGGCTTTGGCTTTGGGAAGATCCAACCACTTTTAGTTTAGATTCGGGTAATTCTGCCTATGAATATTTTACAAGAGGACTTTACCGCCTCTCTCAATACAAAGATTTCTTTGTGGGGGAACACGAGTTAGTTATCGAAACTTCTGCTCATGAACTAAACCGACAACGGAGTGCCGTTTGGCGGGGCGTTGTAAAGGGGAACAACATTTTGGTTGCGGCACATAATCCGTTCGCAAAAGACGAAAACGAAGAAACCATTGTAGCCGTTAAATACGGAAATTGGTCGCGGTTGATAACGCTTAAGGGCTACGAAATCTCGCTTTGTGCCTATGATATGAGTGTTTTGAATACCGAAGCAGGCATCAATGATTTTGCAGTAACAGTTTTTCCAAATCCGGCTGATTCTGAGGTGAAAGTTCGATTTTCATCCATAGTTCCGCAAATAGGTACGCTCACGTTTTTTGATGCTGCGGGAAAGCAACTTTTTCGAAAAGAAATAACCGCAAAAGTGGGTAAAAATGAGGAAGTCCTACTGCTTCCAAATGCCACTAATAATGTCATGTTTCTCAGGCTTGAGTTAGGAGGGAAGCACGAAACGCTAAAAATAGTAAAGCAGTAATTTCTCAAAATTAAAAAAAAACGGGCAGTGAGTAAATTACTCGCTGCCCGTTTTTGTGACACACGTTGCTTTTTAGAATGCGTATCCGACAGTAAACATGTACAGGCTGCCTTTTCCGCTGAATTGGTCTTCGGTTTGTTGATTGTTGTAATCAATATTAAACACATCATTGATGTTTCCTTCGTAGCGAAGATCAACCCTGATTTTTTTAATGTCAAAACCTACACCTGCCTGATATCCCAATAGTGCTTTGCGGAATCCGTCTTCTTGGCTTATACCAATCTGCTGAAGAAATGAATCATCGCGGTTAATCAAAAAAGTGGCAACTGGACCCGCGTTTACTCTTACTGTATTCAAAACCCTTGCACCTACTAAAATGGGTACATCGAGGTAAGTTTGCTTAAACGAACGCTCAATTCCAACGATATCGACAAAATTTCCGCCTTTTTGCGAAATTAGAAGCTCGGGCTGAATAAAGAATCCGTCGCCAATTCTTGCATAAACCCCTCCGGTAAACCCGGTTGTTCGGGTGGCTTCATCTTCCCAGAACGATTGAAATGAACCACCGCCTTCACCTCGAATATGGGATAAATTTACACCCGCTTTTAATCCGATTTCAAATTTATCGCCCTGTGCAGATGCCCCAAAAAACGATAACATAATTGTTGATAACGCTAATGTACTGATTGCTACTTTTTTCATTTTCGTTTTAAATTTATAGTTGTTTATACTTATTTATTATTTCAAAGCAGTGGTGTTATCAAGCTTGCCTTTCTTGGCGTCGTTTTTTAAATTGTCGTTTGCCACAATAGCAAGTTCTACTCTGCGGTTTTTATCTTGCCCTGATTTTGTATCATTCGAAAACTGCGGAGATGATTCGCCGTAGCCTCTGACTACCATTCTCGATTTTCTAATGCCTTGTGATGATAAAAAGCTTGCAACCGCATCCGCTCGTCTATCTGATAAGCGTTCATTATAGCTTTCATCGCCAATGCTGTCCGTGTGTCCGGCGATAAGAATTTCCGTGTCGGCGTACTCGTTTAATGTACTGGCAAGTTTTGACAGGCTTTCGCGGTTTTTATCGTTGAGTGTGTAGGAATCAAAGCCAAAGAGTAGGCCGGAATTCATAGTTACTTTGATACCTTCTTCTATACGCTCTACTTCGGCTACGCTTTTGAGATCTTCTTCAAGTTGTTTCGCTTGTTTATCCATGTATTTTCCGATAACCGCTCCGGCTACGCCGCCAATAGCTGAACCTACGATAGCGTAAACCGCCGGATTTTTAGACTTTGAGCCAATTGCCGCTCCAGCGGCACCGCCGCTTCCAATTCCAATTATCACCCCTTTTTCTTCTCTGGTGAGTTTCTTTAATGAATTACAACTCATGGTGCTTCCCGATAGCACTAGTGCTGCACAGGTAATTGACAAAAACTTATTTGATTTCATGTTTGAGCGTTCGTTTAATTTTGAATGAAAAGTTGTACGAATCCTCAATAGAAATTAGTGTGCCCTACCAGCCTTATTCTTAATAAAAGCTTATGGACTAAGTCATTAGAAATAGTAATTTTTATGGGATTAATAATTTATGGTGATTTGTTAGTACTTATTGTGGAAAAAAGTACACACATTTTCAAAAATGTGCCGATTAAACGGTTTGGAACGTATTTTATTCGTATCTTCCTTAGAATTCAAACTTTAAATTTTAAAAAAAAACACACGCATGAAATCATCATCAGTATTCTTTTCAGTCTTAATCGCAGCCGCAGCAGGAGCAGCAATTGGAGTAGCCTTTGCCCCAGATAATGGAAAATCAACCCGCAAAAAGGCAAAGAAAGCAGTAAACGAGTACGCTAAAAAAGCTAAAGAAGAATTAGAAACTTCTTCGAAGTCACTTACCGAGTCGGCAAACGCGGCACTCGAAACCGTGAAATCAAAAACTAATGAAATGGTAAGCTACACTAAAACAAAAGTTAACGAAGCAGCCAACTACACAAAAGATAAAGTAAATAGCGTGCAAGCCGAGCTTGAAGCCTAATTTACTTGAAATAAAAACGCTCCCCTTTAGCTTTATGTTAAAGGGGAGTTTACTTAAAAACCAACGCAATGAGTTCTTTTTTTAACAATATATCATCCATTCCGAATGATGTTGTGGAATACGTAAATCTTCAAAAAGATTTAGTAAAGCTTCAAATTACCGAGAAGAGTACTAACATTTTATCAAAAGTTATTACTTACATTATCTTGGCTGTGGTGGGAGTTTTTATGCTAATCTGCGTCACAATTGGCGGAGCATTGGCAATCAACGAATCATTCAATAATACTTACGCTGGTTTCTTTATAGTTGCAGGTATTTACCTACTGTTGGGCATTGTAATGTACGCTTCACGTAAGGCGTTGATTACAAATAAAATAGCTGACATAATTACCAACATTTTAATCAACGACGAAGATGAAAAATAAAAATTATAACATGAAAACTGCCGCAGACGTAAAAGCTGAACGCATCAGGCTGCAAGCATTGGTTTTAGAAAAAGAAAACGAACTCAGAGGCGAAGTACAAGAAGTAAAAGATAGATTCAATCCGATACCCGGAATAACTTCACTTTTTGACGGAAAGGAGAAAAACAAACCTACTCGTGCGGTGCTAGACACGGGCTTAAATTTCCTTGTTGGCAAGGTGATTTCCAAAAGAATCGGATTTTTACCAGCATTTGTAACACCATTTGTTACTAAAACAATTAGTGAGCAAGTGATGAAGCTTAATCTACAACCGTATTTGATTGATGCACTTGATTGGGTCATCGAAAAAACCGACGAAAAACCAAAAACTAAAAAACCAATCGTTTTTAAAGCCGACACTGCACTACCAGCAACAACTGTAATTTCGCAACCAGATTCAGCAATTCCAACTAAAAAAGTTGAGATAACTCCTGAGCGTGATAACCTAGAGTTTATTGTCTGAAATGATTACGTCAATTGCCTGAGAAAATGATTCTCTCGGAATCATGCCTTCAAAACGGTGAATTATTTGACCCTTTGGGGTTAAGAAAATGTAGGTGGGATAAGCCGCAACGTTGTATTTTAAAGCCGTATTTACGCCTTCAAAGTCTTCAGCGTCAACTTTATAACTTACAAAATTGCGATTGAGCTTGGTTGTAATATCATTTTGGTTGAAAACGTTGCTATCCATCCACTTGCACGGGCCACACCACGTAGTATAAAAATCAAGGAAAACCATTTTATCTTTCGAAACAGCATCCGCCATGATTTCTTCAAGGGTTGCCTGATTTACATCTTTATATTTTAAGGCAATTGTCGGAATTTCCCCCGTACTGTAGTTCGGGGCTTTCTGCGTGGTGGCACAGCCGAAGACTGCCGCTATAAACAGCAATTGCAAGAATAAATTCAGTATTTTTTTCATAAAATAGTGTAAAAGGCATTTATGACCATTGTCAAAATTTAATGTTGTATTTCTTATTTTTCGTTAAAATTTAGCGGTAAACGCTTTTTCATCCCCTTCAATGATTCTTCAAGAAGAGAGGTATTTGTGTTTAGTTTTCTTCCTGTTTTTATTGCTTGCTTTTCTACTTTTATGGCTTCTTTTCTCATTTCTAAACGGTACAATAATTGAGCTTTCGTGTCTAAATTTGCCGGACTGACGAATAACGCTAACGATCGATCCGACCAACGTAAAGCCCGCTGTAAATCTCCGTTTAGTTCTGCCATAATCACGTAGCCCCAAGCCAATTCGTTTAGTTGGTAAGAAACTGACTTTTGTGCTCCGTTTTCTAAACTTTTCAGCATCACCATGTATTGCTGCGAGTTTTCTTGCAAATTACGTGCCTGAGCTTCACGTTTAAAATTTTCAATGGCACGTTCAGATTCGTAGGCGAGTTCGCTGTCAGATTTTTCCAATAAATAATCAGCTTGCTCTTCGGCGAGTTTTTTGTAATCCACAAAGTTTTGTGAAATCTTCGCGTAATCAAAGCGGAACTGTTTTTCTTCTGCCAAAGCCCCACTTTTTGAATACGAGGTAGCATGAACAGCGGCAATCAAACGATCAAAAAGCGAATCATCGTTGGTTTCCACCACTTTTTTGAAAGTCAGTTTTTTCGCAATTGTAATGCCACTAATTACAGATTTTCGCTGCTGATCGGTTAGTTGTTCAAAGTTTTCAAGCGAATTGTTCAACACTGTAAATCCCTGTGAGTCAATGGATTCTATATTTTTAGAAATAATGCTTAATACTTTTTCGGTTTGCTGTTCGCTTGCCGGAAGCACTTTTACGTATTCTTCTAAAACCTGCGGCTGCCTTCCCTCTTTGATTGATTTCTGACGAAGGTATTCGTAAAGAAGTTGCGGGTCTCTTTCGCCGCTATTATAAACCGCTGAAAGCTCGCTCAAAGGTCGGAAATTGCGGGCGGTGCTGCGTGCTTTTGTTGCTTCCGCAATAAGTTGAGCAGGCGTCATTGCTCCCTTTACCTTATAAATTAGGTCACCGGCGTGAGTGGTAAAAGCGTAAGTTGGGTAGCTCAGTACGCCGTAATTTGCCGCAATCTCTTTCCCGATTTTGCTTTCTGCGTCAATTTTAAGATTTACAAATGTGTCGTTAAACCGATTACCCACTTCTTTTTTGGTAAAAACGTATTTATCCATTTGCTTGCAGGGCTTGCACCAAGTGGTGTAAATATCAATAAATATGGGTTTATCTTGCTCTTCTGCTGTTGTTTTTGCGAGTTCCCAATCATTTTCAATAAATTGAATGCCTGATTTTTCTTCCTGTGCAAAAGCAAGTGTTGAAATCGAAGAAATGAGAAATAAGGTTAGAACACGGGCTTTCGTATTTTTCATAGCTGTTTGCCTACTGGCTTTTTGTGATTTGAGAACCTCCCTTAAAAACGTACCTGATAATACTACCGATGTATAATCTGGCTCCCAGACCAAGATACAATTTACTGATACTTGGTTGCATTTCGTAATTTAATGCCTGTCGATAGCCAAACTGACCTGTCAGACCAACAAAACGGGTGGCTTTCCATTCGCTGTAAATTCCAACTTGAATTGGAACAAATTTCCGTGGCTTTTTGAAAATATTCAAATTCTGGAAATAAGATAAGTCTTCGTCATAAGCTGCTCCTAAACCTACGTCAAACGTTGCTCCGAAAGCATAACGGTATTTATCAATCAAAATGTGTTGGTAAGATAAAGAATAATAATTTGCCTCAAGTTGGGTAATGTATCTGGGGTTGATAATAGTAGCGACGTCAAATAACCCGGTGTCATCTGCGTAAGAAAACCAACGGTATGCGGCGGTAAGTCGGTGTCGTTTCGCCCCAAAACGGATTCCCGCCCTAACTCCTGTAAAGGTTGTCAGCCTTCCGTCGATAAAACTTAAACGATTATCCAGGCCGATACTTGGAAAAGCACGGGTAACCACCGTAGTGTCCGGGCTAAAAAGTAAGTTGCTTTTATCATTTTGGGCGGTTGCTGTTAGAAAGCAAATTGAAACCAAAAAGATAAACAGAGTTTTACACATAGTAAATTATCAAACGTTAGAAAGCGATTAAAATTTGAGCTTTTAATTCAGGATATTGACGGTTTTGCTAAACCTTTTCGTTAAAAAGGAAGTAAATTTGCAGTATAATTACACATCCACCAAAAATACAATGCTAAGACCCTATCTCGGCAATATTGGGCATGCCGCCATTATTATCACATTTGTAACTGCAATCATTGCTACTTACGCGTATTGGCAGGCTTCCCGAAACCAAATCAACAAAAATAAATGGACACCGATAGCCAGAAGCACTTTTTTTGTGCACGGCGTTTCCTTAATAACCGTTGTTGTGGTTCTTTTTACAATAATATTTAATCGTTATTTTGAGTACCATTACGCCTGGGACAACTCTTCTTTGAGCCTGCCGCTTGGCTACGCCATTTCGTGCTTCTGGCAGGATCAGGAAGGAAGTTTCCTGCTCTGGATGTTCTGGAACGTACTGGTAGGAGGCGTTATGATTTGGCAGTTTCACCGAATCAGCAAAAAGAATAAAGACGGTGTTGGTGACTTTGAAGCACCCACAATGACCATTTTTGCGGCGGTGCAGGGTTTCCTCGCTTCTATGATTTTGGGCGTGGTGGTTTTTGGAGAATTAAAAATTGGTAGTTCGCCATTTTTGCTGCTTCGCGAATCGATGTCGAATATTCCCATTTTTCAGACCAATCCTGATTTCATTCCGAAAGACGGAAACGGCCTGAATCCTTTATTGCAGAATTACTGGATGGTGATTCACCCCCCAACATTGTTTTTGGGTTTTTCACTAACTTTTGTGCCGTTTGCTTTTGCGATGGCGGGGCTTTGGAAAAAGCAATATACGC
>JANQUM010000144.1 GCA_030731175.1 Spirosomataceae bacterium | reverse complement strand
TTCGTAGAGGGCGGCGTAGTCCGGGTTTACACGGTATAAAATTGCGGCGTATCTTCCAAAATATTCAAATGTTTGTACCTGCACTTGATTGCTGGTTTCGAGGGTTGGGCTATTGGTAAATCGTTGAAAACGTAATCCGAAACCTTGGGCATCTGCGGGTAACGTTACTACTGCCGTAGGGTTACTTTCCATACTTTGCAGAGCCAAAAAATGGTATTCAGTATTCGGGTTTAACCACGAAAAGTTTATACTCACTTGTGTTTGTTGTCCTGGTCCACCTACTCCCGGAGGGCCGCCGGGCGGTGGGCCACCAAATCCGGCACTTAAATCAACAGCGGTGCGTGAAACTTCTGATTTATCTGATAAGAAATCATCAGGCGGGGGCGGTATGGTGGTGGTAGCCGAAACTGTACGCCCGTTGTACGCAAATTTCATTGAGTAAACCGAACCTGCTGCTCCGATACGCTCATTAGAAGCCGATGTATAAAGCCCTTCACCTATGGAAGTGAGGGTAAAAGTACGCCCGTCATTTCCTTCGATTATGATGGATAAACCATCAATCGGAACGGAGAAAGAAGAATCAGTAGAATTACTGTACGGAATTTCGCTAAAAACGTGCATTTTAACCGAACTTCCAGCAACTAAATACGCCTCAATTACTGGCTTATCGCCCGGTGAAATAACGCTGTTTACATCTACGCAGCCAGATAAAGAGACAAATGTAAGGAATGCTAAAATATATTTTTTCATCGTAATTTAAGACTTAATGTTATGTTGGGAGTTATGCCGAGGTAAGTCACATCTGTTGTTTGAAGAGCAGAAACGCCGCTTTCATCAATAATTTCAAAACGTTTATACCATATATTGGTGCGGTTATAGGTATTGAAAACCGAAAAGCCGACGCTGCCTTTGCTGAAATTATACGTTGCCGATAAGTCTAATCGCTGATAGTCTATGAATCGGTTTGCGTTTTTATCAGAAGGGTTGGTATAGCTTTTGGTAGTACCGTCTAATAATTCGATTGAATACGCTCCGATAATTGAAGTATATGGCCTTCCGGTAGAATAAATCCACGTCGCTGCTAAATCCCAGTTTTTGTAATTATAAGTACCTATCGCCTTAAATTGATGGCGAACATCTTGATCCGAGTAATACGCTTGATCAGAGAATGTGCTAATGTTTCGATAGCCTTGCGATAGGGTATATCCAAGCCAGCCGTTGAACTTACCAAATTTCTTTTGGAGCAAGAAATCCACACCTTGAATAGTCTCGTCGCCGTTAAAGAAGGTTTCTTCCACATTGAGGCCGCCGCCCCGCTGTCCAGGGGTAATTTGAGGCACAAATCGCAACGAATATTCAGTTACTCCCGTGTTTTTTTTCTGATAAAATTCTACATCAAACAAGTAGTTTGGTGTTTCGTAACTACCACCAATAATGATATGCTCCGAACGAGTTACGGGAAGCGAATTCCCGTCTGCTAAAATCCAGAAATTGCGGTTTCCTTGCGTAATATCTTCTCGGTTTATTTGTTTGATAAACTGGTGATAAATACCGCCCGCTCCCTTTAGTTTTACCCGTTCTGAAAGGTTGAAGTTAAAAGAAAGGCGAGGTTCTACGTAAACCTTTGCGGTGGCATCGAAATAATTTAACCTGACACCCGGAATAACCTGCAAGCGGCCATTAAGGGCTTTTAACCTATCCTGTACGTATGCCGAACTTATCATGCCTTCGCCGTAGCGGTTCAGGATGGTGGTGGTGTCGTTTTGAGTATTTGTAAAATTTATGGTATTTTTAGAAATCTGCCCACCAAATTCGAGCTGATTATTGGGCATAAATTTCCATTCCATATCTGCTTTCGCCGTAAAGTCTTGCAGGTTGTTATCCTCTAAATTTCCTATTTTACGCACCGTCGTGGTGTCGTTTCGCGTAACATTTACCGTTCGGGAGTTATCACGCTGACTAAAATAGTTAGAATAACTCACCAACGAGTTACTGTAAAATTTGGCTCCCCACTGCCGCGACCATTTCAAACTTGCCCCGGTGTTTCCCCAAGTCGAGAGGTCGTTCGTGATATTATTGACTGCTATACCCAGGTTTGCAAAACGGCCTCCACCTAACTGCGATAAGTCTGTGCTGCTGGAGTTGTCCATGTTATCGGTGCCATTGAAGAAGCTCAACGAGATATTATCCTTTGCCGTTGGCTTGAATGTTAGTTTCGCATTCAAATCATAGAAATAGGAGTTAGCCTTTTGTTGTGTTTCAATATTATTGCCTCTCAAGCCGCCACCGCCTGGTCCTTGCTGGACGACCTCCGTTTCGTCGCTTGTAAATTGGCTGAAGATTTTATTGTAAATCGGCCCTTGATAAGAGCGTCGTCCTGCTAATAAAAAGGTGAATTTTTTACCCAGAGGGCTTTCGATAAATGCGTTGGTTGAGAGTAGGCTCAAATCAACTCCCGCATTAAACTGCTTGCTATTCCCGTCTTTCCCCGTGATTTCGGCAACGCCCGAAATCCTGCCGCCAAAACGAGCATCAAACCCGCCTTTGTAAAGTTGAATATCTTTAATAGCGTTATAATTAAAGGCTGAGAAAAAACCAAAGAGGTGATCTACGTGATAAACCGTGAAGCCATCATACAATACAAGCGTTTGGTCTGGCGTACCGCCCCGAATATAAAGGCCAGACGATGACTCATTTGATGCACTCACGCCCGGCATAAGCTGAAACGCACGGAAAGGGTCACGCTCGCCAACGTTCGGTAATTTGGCAATATTTCTGGGGGTCATTTTTATCATTCCCACCACCTCGTTTGCTTTAATTACCTCAGTGCGTTCGGCGGTGATGGTTACTTCATCGAGGTTTTGTGCCGAATTTGTAAGTTCAATTATGAATGAATTTAATTTTGTTTCGGGGCTCAATCTCGCATTTTGCGTTACGTAACCCACGTAAGAAACCGTGATAATTGCCGTATCGGAGGGTATATTTTGCAGTGTATAGTAGCCATCTACGTTTGTGGTTGTAGCGTTTGATGAAAAGGGAATCGAAACCGATGCAAACGGCAACGACTCGCCCGATTGGGCATCAATAATTTTCCCTTGCACCGTAAAATTAAACCGTGTTGGTTCTACAAAAATGGGGCGGTTCTCGTATTTCGCCGCATCAATAATTTTCACATTATTTTTCACAATATTGTAATAGCCATCCACGTCCTGGTAAAATTTAAAACCTATTGCAGTATTGGCAAAAAGTTTACTTAGACATTCAGATACTGTATTATTTTTGAATATAAAGCTACCTGATAAGTTGCTGAAATCTTGCGTTCCAAATTTTATTGGGGCGTTATATTTATTGGCTAAATCGTCAAGAATTCTATCGTAGGAATCAAAATTATACACGGCATTTATTCGAACTTCGTCTTGAGCCAAAGCAAATTTTGATAGCAAAATAAAGGAGAGGAAGAGGATTTGTCTTTTCATTTTTTTACAAAAAAAAGCGAGAGCAGTTTTTTAAACTTCGCTCTCACTTTTGGGTATAGTAGTTTAGGAATAAATTCGTTTTAGCCTTTCGACTTGCTGCCCTTATTGCGTTTGGTCACTTCGCTGATAAAAGTACCGTCGGCTTCAAAACCTACGCCCACGTACGTCTCGTCTGCCTTTTGAACAATTAACAGAAACTTGCCTTCGTCGTTTGTGATTGCCTTTTTGATAGTTGCTCCAGCGTAATTTGCAGTTATGTAAGCAGTAACAGTAGTTGGTAAATCTGCAACGGCAACTTCTGTTCCGCGTGAACCACTTTTGCCCGTTTTTTCTTCAACAAATACGCCGTTCGCATCAAATACGAGTCCAGCGTGAGTGGCATCCGCTTTCGTGATTTTTACAACGTAGTTGCCATTTTCGAGCGTTCCTGCACGATTAGCAGTTGCACCTGCATAATTTGCTGTAATATAATCGGTAATTGCCGCTGGTAAATCTGCTACTTCAACCTCCGTGACGTTGCACTTTTTCCCTCCACGCCAGCCGTGGTTACGGTTAGTCGTTGTGCCGGTTGAGTCATCGGCGGTTGCAAGAAACATAAAGTCCAGCAAAGCCGATTCTTCATCAGTAGAGAACGGGCTTACGGAACTATCGCTGTCGCAAGCGGTAAATGTAAAAATGCTTAAAAGGATAAAAACTCCAATTTTTGTGATGTTTTTCATTTAGGTAAATTGTTTAGAATGTTTAAGATTAAATGAGCAACCCTGAGTAGATTACAAGTAGATTTTCTTCATATATCTGAAATAATACTAAGTAGCTAATGTGATTAAAATTTTGGTTTCGGAAAGGTTTTGCGTGTTTTGTAATTTAATACGCAATACTATGTTGTTAGCGTTGCCTCGCTTTCAAAAAATAATTAAAAGCAACGCTTTTCGTTAGTACTGCGTATTATGTTTAAGGAAGGGTTTTGCTTAGTTGGTCGAGCAGAACGTATTGCCCATTATCTTTTGTCCAAAAAACTAACGCGTGTTTTTTAGAAAGAAGCAATCTATTTTTGATTTAAAAGAAGTACTTGAAGGTTGCCGTCGAAAGCGTTCGTCGGCACAAAAAAGCCTTTTTGAGCAGTACTATGGGCTTGCCATGAGCATTTGCTTACGGTATGCCGCTAATAAAGACGAAGCCGAAGAAATGCTGAACGATGGCTTCATGAAGGTATTCGATAAAATAAATTATTACGACCCAGAACAGTCTTTTGAGGCGTGGTTCCGGACGGTAGTAGTCAGAACGAGCATTGATTATTACCGGAAAAATAATAAAAAAGTGAGTTTTATGGATGTGGAAGATGCCCACTTCTTGGCTCACGAAGACCACATTGAAGAGCAACTCGCCGCCGATGAAATCATGGAATTGGTTCAGAAATTACCGCCCGCTTACCGAACCGTTTTTTCTTTGTATGTTGTAGAAGGGTATAAACACGATGAAATTGCGGAAATGCTGGGAATAAACCCCGGAACGAGCCGCTCAAACCTCGCAAAAGCCCGAATAAAAATGCAGGAATGGATAAAAATTTACGCATCAGAAACATTGACCGATAGAAATCATGTCTGACGAACGCTTTGATAAAAATATAAAACAGAAACTCGAATCGGTGCGACCCGCATTTGAGGAGTCGGCGTGGAAGAAATTCCGAACGGCGATGCCGCTGCCGTGGTACACCACGCTTTTTCAAGACTGGGGTGGCTGGATTTTCGGTGGAATCGCTTCGGCGGCATTCCTGACTACGCTGTATTTTAATTACCTACAACAAAAAACTAACGAGCTACTGAATGAAGAGATTTCTACGATAAAGAGTGTTCAAAACCTTCAAGTCAAAATTGATACTGTTTTAATCGAAAAATATTTAATCGATACGGTTTACGTTGTAAAAACGGTTCGACAAATAGTTGAAGTTCCAGCCCGCCAAGATTTGGCGAATAGCCGGTTTATTGTAGGAAATACGGCAGAAAATGAGCCTTTTGGCGTTTCTCGTAGCGTGGAAAAGCACCCCGTTTCAAGCGAAAGCCTTGTGGGCGTTGGTTCGTCGAATAGTAGTGAAAACAGTATTACGAAAAACCAGAAATCGGATGCTTCGAGCGATGTAAATACAGCAAAAATACCTGATAAATCGATAGCAGAAAGTGGCGAATCTGTTCGTGAAGAACCTGTTTCAGAAAAAGAAAAAATAACAACAACAGATAAACCGTCCGTTGCTGATTTAACAATTCCGGAAACTAAAACGGCGGAAGTGGCAAAGAAGAAATTTAAGTTTCCGTACGTGCGTACTCGTGTAGGTTTAGCGGGAGATTATCTGGGTCTAAAGGTGCCTTCGGTTGGACCAACCGCCGAGTTTTTCTTCGGGTATTCAAACTTAAGCTTAAGTACAGGTTTACTGTTTAGCAGTCCGCAGGAAAATTCGTTTGCTGCAACAAGGGACTTTAATCGATTTACGGGAAAGCAATTTGAAGAGCTTTATAAAGATATGGTTCGGCCGCAGCAACCTCAACGCAAAATCGAAGATATAACCATCCAAACTTCGTTTATCAAAGTACCAATTGCGTTCAATTATTATATCAATACCCGCAGTAATTTCGACTTTATGTTTACCGCCGGAACCCGGTTAGATGTTTCTGTTTTTCAGGATATTCAGTTCCAAAGCAGTTTACTTTCTGAGCAAACCAACGAGCGGTTTGAATCCCGCCCGAAGCCAAAAGTGTTCAGCGGTTTATTCTACGGAATGGGATTGCAATATCAGAAAGGGCGTTTTGTAGGACAATTTACGCCTTACTTTGATTTTCGTTTCCGTCAAAGTGAATACCTGGCAATACCACGAAACTTCGGTATTAAAGCTTCGGTTAAATATGACTTGGGAAGGGGATTGTAGTTGTTTTGGTTTGAGAGAAGTACGTTGGTCTAAACACTAAACCAAGGCGTTGGCATCGTGACTGTCAAATTGATTTAAGTTTTTAACTTTGTTCGGAAATGTGTGGCGGGAGCATCAGTTAAACTCGTTGAACCATCCCACGTGAAAACCGACGAAGGCATGAAAATTAGCCGGAAATACTTATCCACCGTCACCGCAATATCCCTCGAAACCGCCATCCGAACACGCTCAGATTTTAAAGAGGAAGGCTTGGTGGAAATCAGCTCGGGCACAAAAAAAATGCGAATTTAGAGGAATTACAGAATTTGAGGAATTGATTATTGTTAAGTTTGTAAATCTTCAATTCATCAACACCTACAAAACACATGGAATTTTCAGAAAAAGTAGTATTAATTACCGGAACCGCATCTGGGTTCGGCAGAGTTTTAGCGTACGAATTTGCCCAAAAGGGAGCGTCATTAATTTTATCTGACGTAAATGAGAAAGACGGACAAGCCGTAGCTGACGAAATAAACGCCAACAACGGTAAAGCACTATTCACAAAATGTGATGTTAGCAACACCGAAGACGTGAAACAAATGGTAGAAGCGGGCGTTGCGAAATTCGGGAAACTCGATATTTGTGTCAACAACGCCGGAATTGCGGGAAACGCCCTGCGTACCAAAACCCACGATTTTGAAGAAGCTGCTTGGGATAAAATTATGGACGTAAACGGCAAAGGCGTTTGGCTTTGCATGAAATACGAATTGCCGCATTTGCTCGCAAACGGCGGCGGCGTGGTTATCAACGTAGCATCCGTAGCCGGATTATTGGGCGTGCCGGGAAATGTAGCGTACGCCGCCAGTAAGCACGCTGTAATTGGCATTACCAAAACTGCCGCTATAGAATACGCCAGCAAAAATATTAGAGTGAATGCCGTTTGTCCCGCTTTCACGGATACCGCAATGGTGCAGAACTCTATTATGCAGGATAAAGAATACGGACAACGCCTCGTAATGATGAACCCCATGCGACGCCTCGGCGAACCCGAAGAGGTTACGAGCGTAATCATGTTTTTATGCTCAGATCAAAACACCTTTATGAACGGGCAAGCCATCGCGATTGACGGCGGTTTGACAGCGATGTGAGTTTTACGGTCAATAAGACCCGATTTACTTAATTAGATTTCCATTATAATGCGGTACGTGTAACAAGTGGAGCGAACAATTAAGGGCAGAATGCGTTGAGTTATTAATAATATATCAGGACAGGCTCATTCAAATTAATAAACATTAATTTTGTAATTTAATGCTGATTTTTACAGTTTTTTTTCCTGAAATTTTTAAATATATTTAGCACAAAAGACAAATCAAAATAACTACAAACATGGAAAACTTACTTTCAA